>JAJZNH010000841.1 GCA_021811745.1 Acidobacteriota bacterium | reverse complement strand
GCTCTCCATGACCGCCTGCCCGATCTCAACCGTTTTCTCTCCCCCTCCGGCAGCTTCCGGCTTGCCCGTTTCGTCTGCTTTGCCCTGTTCCGGCCTTGGTACTGGCCCGCATTGACGCGTATGGGTGAAAATAGCAGGAAGGCTTCCCGGAGTATTGCGGAGTCGTTGCTCAATTTTCTCCGTGAGTGAGGTCAAAACAAAAAAACGAATGGCTACCCAAATTTCCAGCCCCGCATCCCAGGTCGCTTGTTCCATTCCCGCCTCTATGCGCGCCGTTGTCTATCACGGCATCAACGATATGCGCGTGGAAACCGTCCCAGTGCCTCGCATCGGCCCCGGTGAGTTGTTGATCAAGATTGCTACATGCGGTGTTTGCGGCACCGATCTCAAGAAAATTCACATGGGCTCGCACTCCGCGCCCCGCATCTTTGGCCACGAGATGGCCGGAATCGTGGCTGCCGTGGGCGAAGGCGTCGCCGGCTATGCCCTGGGCGACCGCGTGATGAGCTTTCACCACGTCCCTTGCGGCGAGTGCTATTACTGCCGCAAGCAGACTCCGGCGCAGTGCCCGCTCTACAAGAAGACCGGCGCCACCGCGGGCTTTGAGCCCTCCGGCGGCGGATTTGCCGAGTACGTACGCGTGATGGACTTTGTGGTGGCCCGCGGCGGCGTGGTTAAAATTCCCGACGGCGTACCCTTCGAGCAGGCGGCCTTCGTCGAGCCGCTGAACACCGTTTTGAAGGGCGTCAAAATGCTTAACTTGGCCTCCGACGACACCGTACTGGTCATCGGCCAGGGCCCCATCGGGCTCATGCACGCCGCCTTGGCGCGCCGTGCCGGCGCCCGCGTCCTCACCTCCGACCTTTTCCCTGAGCGCCACGCCATCGCCGCCCGCTTCGGCCTCAAGGATCCGATTCACGCCGACAAGGAGAGCGTGGTCGAGCGCGTCTTTGCGGCGACCGATGGCCGTGGTGCCGACGCCGTCATTCTCGCGGTGGGCGGGAATGCGCTCATCCGAACCGCTATGGACGCCGTCCGCCCCGGCGGCAAGGTCCTGCTCTTTGCCCAAACCCAGCACGGCGAGGCCACCATCGACCCGGCGGCGGTTTGTGTGGATGAGAAGACCCTTCTCGGCTCATACTCTTCTTCGTTCCCGATTCTCGGCGAGGTCACCCGTCTGGTCTTCGACGGCTACCGCAACGGGTTCGATTTAACGCAGCTCATCTCGCACCGCTTCTCGCTTGAAGAGGCGGTCGAGGCCATCGAAATCGCTTCCCACCCCCAGCCCGGCTCCATGAAGATTATGATTGAGCCTGTGCCTGGGGCAGGCGCAATCTAGGGGATCCCTATGGCGCGTACGGTCAAAGACGCGATCCTCCGCGGCCGCAAGACCGTCAAGACGGTCGTGGAAGAGGGCCGCAAGAAGGCCGAGACCGTCGTCGAGGGGGGCCTGAATACTGTCGAGACGGTTGTCGAGGCAGGCCTCGATACGATCGAAACGGTCGTCGTTGAGGGCCGCAGGAAGGTTTCGACCGTCGTTCATCAGGGCCGCAAAACGGTGGAGAATGCGCTCCTCCACGGCCTCATGATGCGCGCCGCCATTCTGCACGGCCGCGAAGATATACGCATCGAGCAGGTTCCCGTTCCCAGGGCCGCCGCGGGAGAACTGATCGTTCGCGTCGGCGCCGCTCTCACCTGCGGAACCGATCTCAAGGTCTTCCGTCGCGGCTACCACGCGCGCATGATCGTCCCTCCCGCCCTTTTCGGCCACGAACAGGCCGGGACGGTAGTAGAAGCTGGCGAGGGCGTCACCGATTTTGCTCCCGGCGACCGTGTTGTGGCGCTCAACTCCGCTCCCTGCGGCAAGTGCTACTTCTGCTCCCGCAGCCAGGAAAACCTCTGCGACGACCTGCTCTTCAACAACGGCGCATACGCCGAGTACATTCGCATTCCGGCCCGCATCGTGGCTAAGAACACGCTCCAGGTTCCCGCCCACGTCGCACTGGAGCACGCCGCGCTCACAGAGCCGCTCGCCTGCGCGGTGCACGGCTTTGAAGATTCGAATCCCCGTCCCGGCGACACGGTGGCCGTGATCGGCGGCGGCCCGCTGGGCCTGATGATCCTGCATGTGGCCGCGCTGGCCGGTTATGAGGTCATCGCGCTTGTGAAACACGACGGTCAGGTGGAGGCGGCGCGGCAGTTGGGCGCGGCCCACGTGGTGCAGACTGCCAGCATTCCCGCGGCCATCCATCAAACCCGTGCCCTGACTCCGAACAATCGCGGTGTGGACATTGCCATTGAAGCGGTGGGCATTCCTGCCGCATGGCAGGAGGCGGTCGAACTGGTGCGCAAAGGTGGCACCGTGAACTTCTTTGGCGGATGTGCCGTCGACACGCAGGTCACCCTCGACACCAACCGCGTCCATTACAGCGACATTACCCTCCGCGCCACCTTCCACCACACTCCGGACCACTGCCGCAAGGCCCTCGATCTGATTGCCAGTGGACGCTTCCAGGCGGACGCTTTCATCACCGGCCATGCCAATCTCTACGAGCTCAACCGCGTCTTTGCAAACCTAATGAATCGCTCCTCCGAGATCAAGACCGCCATCGTGCCGTAGTTCACCTCACTCACTAACTTGCCGTACCCGCAGCGGTAGGCGCTAACTTGCTGCTTTTGTTTAAAAGCAAGACCGTGACGGCGCATGGGCAACCAGCTCCGCGAGCTCGTTAATCTCGCTCACCCCGCTAAAATAACTCCATGCCAGCTGCCGCCCACACCGAAGACCTTCTCGCCCGCGGCTGGGCCGCCCTCCCACCCACCTATCGCATTCCCGATGTCGCCCCCACCCTCGACGAAGCCCGCGCCTGGTGCCGTCATCTCGCCGAAACGCACTACGAAAACTTTCACGTCGCCACCTGGTTTCTTCCGCCGCCGCTGCGCCCCCACTTTCATTCCATCTACGCCTACTGCCGCGTCTCGGACGATCTGGGCGACGAGGTAGCGGACCCCGCGCAGGCCCTGGCTCTCCTCGATCTTTGGGGCAGGGAACTGGATGCTTGCTACCAGGGCCGCGCGCGTCATCCCGTCTTTGTCGCACTGGCTGAAACCATCCGTGCCTGCTCCATTCCCAAGGAGCCTTTCGCGGATCTGCTCGTTGCCTTTCGCCAGGACCAGACGGTCAAGCGTTATGAGACCATGCAGGACGTGCTCGGTTACTGCCGCTACTCGGCCAATCCCGTCGGCCGTCTCGTGCTTTATACCTGTAGCGAAGTCAGCGAGGAAAACTTCCGCCTCTCCGACTTCACCTGCTCGGCCCTCCAGCTCGCCAACTTCTTGCAGGACGTGCGCGTGGACTACGCCAAGGGCCGCGTCTATCTGCCGCAGGACGACATGCGCCGCTTCGACGTCACGGATGAGACCATCGCCGCCGGCGCGGCCACGCCCGCATTCCAAGCCCTGTTGCGCCACGAAGTCGATTACGCGCGCCAGCTCTTCGAGCAGGGCCTTCCGCTCATCGGCCGCGTCCATCGCCATCTGGCCATCGATCTCGACCTCTTCAGCCGCGGTGGGCTTGAAATCCTGCGCGCCATCGAACGCCGTGGCTACGATGTTCTCAGCGCGCGCCCGTCCATCTCCAAGCGCGTCAAACTCCAGCTTGCCCTGCGTGCCCTCAGCACCAAGGCCTTTCCGTTTCTTCGCTTATCGCAGGGCCGGAGATGACGCATACCGTGTTACTCCACTTATGCAGGCGCGGCCAGCGCGGAGCGGCAGCTGGGAACTATACTCGGCAGAGCACGGAATCTCCAGGGTGCCCCATGTCCCCCTTAGGGACCTGGGAAAGCGCAAAGATGAAGAGAAGAATCTTGGTTGTCGGAGACAGGGATCTACAAGGTAGGCGGCTTGACGCGCGAAGATACATCGGACAAACCCGGGTTGGATAAAGCTTATAAGGCTTGCCGCGCCATCGCCCGGCGCGAAGCCAAGAACTTCTATTACGCCTTTATCGCGCTGCCCATCGAGCGCCGCAACGCCATCTGTGCGGTCTACGCCTTCATGCGCCAGGCCGACGATCTGGCCGACGACGAATCGCTCCCGCCTGAGGAGCGCCGCCGCCGCCTCGACGCATGGCAGGCCGAGTGGCGCAGTGTCTGCCAAGGCGGCAGCTCCTCCAACCCCACCTTCCTCGCTGTCCGCGACGCAATCGCCCGCTTCGAGATTCCGCTCCATCTCCTCGATGAGCTGGTTGCCGGCGTCACCATGGACCTCGACCACGCGGCAAGTTCCGCGCCTTCAGCCGGGAGAGGCGCGCCCGACACCTACGCCACCTTCGCCGATCTTTACCGCTACTGCTACCTGGTAGCCTCGGTGGTCGGTCTCGTCTGCATCCGCATCTTCGGCTACAGCGACCTGTGCGCTGAAAAGCTGGCCGAAGAGACCGGAGTCGCTTTCCAGCTCACCAACATCCTCCGCGACGTAGTCGAGGATGCCTCCCGCAACCGCGTCTATCTGCCTCTTGAAGACCTCGCCACGCACGGTGTCTCTCTCGATGCCATCCTCCACCGCGCGCCTGCCGCGCCGCCTACTGCCGCCGAGCGGTCTTTGCTCGAAGAGATCGCGCAGCGCGCGGAAAACTATTACCGCTCGGCCGAGTCCTTGCTTCCGCTCATCGACCGCGAAAGCCGCCCTGCCATGCGGGTGCTCGTCACCATCTACCATGCGTTGCTCGATCGCATCCGCGCCGCAAACTACGATGTCTTTTCCCACCGCGCCAGCGTCCCTATCACGCGCAAGCTTCTTATCGCAGGCGTCGGCTTCGCGCGCATGGCCTGGGCCCGCATCTTCCACTAACAGCCAGTGACAAATGCCTGGCTGTGAAAGGCACAATCCAGCCTTGAAAGCCCCCAGTCCGCTTCTTGAAAGCCCGCAACATGGCCTTGAAACTTCATAATCCGCTCCCAAAAGTCCGCGAAGCCGGCGAAAGACCGCCCGCTCTTGAAAGCCCGCGAAGCGGGCGAGAGATGGTAGCCCCAGGCGCAAGCCTGGAGAAAGAGGCGAAATCCAGAAGCCAGCCCCCGCAGGGGGCGTAAGAACGCACTAGAAACACACCAAGGACAATGAATTCACAACGATTTTTCTGACGCAGTACAGTAGAATGCCGTTTTCAGGACCGATGCCGCCCGCCTCACAACAATCCTCTGCGCCAACCGTCGCCGTCGTCGGCGGCGGCGTAGCCGGCATGAGCGCCGCCTGCGCCCTCGCTGAAGCTGGCCTCCGCGTGCAACTCATCGAACGCCGCGGCTACCTGGGCGGCCGTGCCAGCAGCTATCTGCATCCCGGCGTGGGTGAGATCATCGACAACTGCCAGCACGTCCTCTTCGGTTGCTGCACCAACCTCATCGGCTTCTACCGCCGCATCGACGCGCTCGACAAAATCTACTGGACCACCGACATGACCATGATCGAGCCCGGCGGCCGGCGCTCCACGCTGGGCGCCACGCCGCTGCTGCCCGCTCCGTTGCATGGTCTGCCGCGTCTGCTCACGGCCGGCGCATTTTCGCTCCGCGACAAGCTCTCCCTGGCGCGCGCATTCCGCGCCATGCTCCAACCCATCCCGCCCGATTCCAAGGAGACGCTGGCCGAGTCGCGCCAGCGC
>JAJZNH010000245.1 GCA_021811745.1 Acidobacteriota bacterium | reverse complement strand
GAACGCCACGGTCACCATCTGCCACTCCAAAACACGCAACCTCGGAGAGATCACTCGTCAGGCCGATATTCTGGTCGCCGCCATCGGCCGCGCGGGCTTCATCACGCCGGAGATGGTCAGGCCGGGCGCGACGCTGATCGACGTGGGCATCAACCGGCTGAGCACGCGCGAGGAGTTCGACCACTTCTTCAAGGGTGATGCGAAGCGCGAAGCGACTTTTGCCAAACGCGGCTCGACCATCGTGGGCGACATCGATCCCAGGGCCTTTGCGCTGGCTGGCGCGTACACACCCGTACCCGGCGGCGTGGGTCCGCTAACCATCGCCATGTTGATGGCCAACACCGTGCGGGCGGCCAAGATGCGGCGGGGACTGTGAAAGTTTGAATCGGCGAAGGCGCAGTTTGCGGTGCAAAGAGAGCCGATTGTGAGATGCTCGTTGACATCGAGCTGCAAGTTGTTCAATTCGCCGATTCTATTGCCGGATTTAAGGATTCGTTATCGTGAAGACAGCCGGCTTGGTTCCCGCTTCTTGAAGGATTCTGCCTTGAGCAAGAAGGAGCTCAAGGTGACCTTCCAATGCGTAAACCAGTTCGCTGTCAGAGGCCCGAGGCCAGGAGCCCAACTCCGGTCCGCATCTCTCAATGATCTGGCGCAGCGTGAGGCCCGCGGGACTCCGCACCAGTTGATCCACGATCAGTTTCTCTGCCCGATGCACGAAGGTCCGACTCTCAGACAGAAACTCATGGATACCGGATCCTCTCTTCAACGGCCAGTGGGCGGTAGCAAGGCAGGCGATCGGCAAAGATTCAAAATAATCGATGGTCTGAAGATAGCTGGCCGGCTCAAGATACGTGGGGCACAAAACTGGATGTCCCTCGCTGTCTGGATAGAACGCGCCTTGCACCGCGTCGCCGCACAACATCGTGCGGCTCCGCGGATCGAAGACAGCGAGGTGCCCCTTTGAATGTCCAGGAGTGTGGTGAATCTCCACCTCCCAGTCATCGCCCAGATCAATTCGCTCTCCGCCGTGCCAGGTGCGGTCCACAGGTTGTGGATCTCCCATGGCCTCGAAGATGGACCTCCGGGTCGCATCGTCGTAATGAATCGCGTGCTTCTCGTCATAGGCGTTATAGCGGCGCGCCCACATCACCTCGGGATCTTCGATCAGCTCCCGATCCTGGGCTCCACAAGTGATCTGCACCGCCGGCTGAGCCCGCTTGACCGAGCGGTTCCCGCCGCAATGATCCATATCGCAGTGCGTGTTGATTACAATCCCAATCTCGTGTGGGTCGATTCCCTTGGAGCACAGATAGGGGAAGATCATCTGCTCCGGGTCAGGAGCGCATCCGGTATCGAGTAAGACGCTCTGCGCGCGACCGTGCAGGAGGAACAACTGCAAGGGACGTGGGCCCACCAGCCCCGGGATCATGTGAATATCTGGCGCAATTTCCATCTCTGTCACCAATCGAGGATCGCGCCATCGTACGCTCGGATCCTGGTGGAATGAATGACCTCTTGCACAAATGGATGCTTGGCTGCTGCCGCTTCGTTCACCTGGATCCCCAGTCCGGGCGCGTCACTCGGCAACCAGTACCCATCTTTTGACTCCAGTTGTTGTTCCACCACTTCCCAGCGCCACGGAACGTCGGTCAGCATGTCTTCCTGGATGAGAAAGTTGGGCGTGCTCAGATCGAAGTGAAGGGCTGCCGCATTGGCCACCGGCCCGAGAGGATTATGCGGTGCGACCCCCATCGTATAAACCTCCGCCATTGCCGCGATCTTCCTTGCTTCCCACAGGCCCCCGCAGTGGCACAAGTCCGGCTGAATCACCTGGCAGGCCAGCTTCTCGAAAACATCACGGAACTGAAACCGGGTTACCAGCCGTTCGCCGGTTGCGATCGGTACTGGACTTTGTCTGCGAACCTCTGCGAGAACATCAACATTTTCAGGCGGTACGGGTTCCTCGATAAACAGCGGCCGATAGGGGGCGAGAACTCGGCAAAACTCTACTGCGTTACCGAGAGAATGGCGTCCATGGCAGTCCACCATGATATCCACATCTTCGCCTAGAGCGGAACGAAGAGCACCCATGATGCGCTCCGCCTGCCTATAGCCGGCGATGCTGTTCAGCGGCTCCGTGGGAGGTGTCAGCAATACCTTAACCGCGGTATAGCCCTTGGCAACCACCTCCAGCGCACGGTCGACGAAAATTGCCGGATCCAGGCTGTTTTGCGATTCGTAAACCGCGCGCATGTCTCCGCCGCCCAGGTGGGTATACATCCGTACTTTGTCTCGAACCGCGCCGCCCAGCAACTTATAGACCGGCCGCTGCAGAGATTTACCCAAAATATCCCAGCAAGCCTGCTCGATCGCCGAAATTGCCGAGAGGCCGATGACTCCGGTTCGCCAGAAAGACTGGCGATAGAGTTTCTGATACAGATGCTCGATGCGCGTTGGATCCTCTCCCACGAGCATCGGCTCGAAATCCTCGACGGCTCCGACCACACTCCTGGTTTTCCACTCCAGCGAAGCCTCGCCCCAGCCGAAGAGTCCTGGAACACTCGTCTCAACTTTGACGAACACCCAGTTCCGCATTTCGGCGTTCACCACAACGGTCTTCAATCCGGTAATCTTCGTCATCTTGATCTATATCCGCGGCTGTTCGCTCTTGATACTCATCCCGCCATCGGCGGTAATGATGGCGCCATTGATCAACGACGCTTCATCAGAGGCAAGGAAGGTCACAACATTCGCAACTTCTTCGATCGTCCCAATGCGCCCTCGCGGCTGCACCTCATCAAAAACCCTTCGCGTCTTTTCGGGATCCGCCTGGGCTGCAACGAATCGATGCAGCATAGGCGAATCGATTGTCCCCGGCGCCACTGCATTGGCGCGAATGCCGTTCTGTGCGTAGTCGATGGCCAGGGCGCGGCTCAGCGCAATCAGCGCGCCCTTTGTGCTAGAGTAGGCTGCCAGCCCGGGCAGTCCCCGAATGCCTGCGATGCTGGCCATCAAGATAATGGAGCCATGCCCCGCATGCAGCATGTGCGGGATTACTTCCCGACACAGCGCATAGGCTCCCTTTACATTGACCGCGTACATCCGTTCCCACTCCTGCTCATCGGTCTCAAGGATTGTGCCTGTCGGCATAATGGCGGCGGAATGAACGGCGATGGTGGGCGGACCCAGCTTTTCTGCCAGCGAATTGATTGCATGTCGGACTGCTCCTGTGTTGCCTACATCCGCGACTAGGGGCATCGCCTCGCCTCCGCCATCGCAGATCTCGCCATGAAGAGAGGCGCAGCCAGAAGCATCGGTGTCAACAATGCCGATTGCCGCACCCTCCCGCGCTAGTCGTAGCGCGATTCCTCGTCCGATCCCGTTGGCTGCGCCCGACACCACAGCAATTCGCCCCGTCAGTCTCCCCATGTGCCCTGCCTTCGCCATTGCCTGGAATAGACGCAATTGGCAAAAAGTCCCCTCGTTCTCCATGCGCTCTGAACTGCAAGCCGATGGCGTTTACGCCCATCGATTTTCCGGCCTTGACGCCGGCGCTAGCAATGACTCAGAGGCTTTAACACTTGTCGGAAATGAATCCTGTCGTTTAGTCTCGTCCTCACATCGGCGTCCCGGTCGGCAGCCTCAAACGGAGACGCGGAACACGGACAGAAGCCATTATGCCGCGATCACCCAGAATCGAACCGCTGAGCAATATCCGCAAGGAAAACCTCCGCATGAGGCGGGGAGCCACAGTCATCGGAGACATCCTCTACGCGCCGGGCGGTGCTTGCGGTCCGCGCTTCCAGCACGACTATCAGCTGGTTGTCATTCACCAGGGCTGCCTCGAACTGTGGCTCGATGGGGAACACATCCATGTGGGTCCGGGGTACGGAATCCTCCTGAGCCCCGGCCATCGCGAGTATTTCGTGTTCTCTACCGATTGCGAAACCCACCACAGTTGGTGTGCGATCGCTCCCCGTGCTGTTCCACTGCATCTGAGAACCGGCTTTAAGACCCATCGCGGCCCCATTCCGTTCGTCGGCCGAATGCTCAGCCTGCTCGAGATGTGCAGATGGGCGCAACCCAGCACCCTTGCCGAGGAACCGCTGCAAGATGGCTTTTACCTCGGCCTCGGCCTCGCCTTGTTCTGCGACTTTGCACTGGCCGTGCACAGTGGAAGCGCGCTCAATTCCGCGACCGAAGCGATCCTTGGGAAAATGCGGCAGTTTATCTGGGAGCAGCATGCGCGGCATCTCTCCCTGCACGATATTGCGCGAGCTGTAGGGGTCTCGAGGCAACACCTCCTCAAGATGTGCCGCGTCCGGGGCGAGGCTACCCCCATGTCGCAGCTCTACAGCGCGCGGCTCGAAATCGCGACCGACTTGCTTCGACAGACCGGCCTTTCGGTGAGCGCCATCGCGGAGAAGTGCGGCTTTGTGAATATCTTTCATTTCTCCCGAAGATTCAAAGAGGCGTACGGCCAGAGTCCGGGCACCTGGCGCAAGCAGCTCTGGCAGGTGTCCAGATCCTGAACTGCTCGCGTTCGCTTTGACCCAGCCTGCCCTTCAGATTCATCAGAGACAAAAAACTTGGTTTCCAGATCATTGTCACCGTGACTTACCTTGGCTGATGATGTGATCCGTTATCGCTGTATTCCCAAATCCCCGTGTCCATCCGGCCGCTCAACCGCCTCGAACCTTCAGCTTCATTCAGAAGGCACCCTGGCGAATACCATCGAGATGCCCACGCTGGCGTTTTGCCGAGGTATATTCTCAAATCTCTAAGATGAATCGAGGATAAGGAAAGAAATGGACCGAAGAGGCTTTCTCAAATCCAGTGCACTCGCGACGGCAGCATCGATGCTGCCGTCGCGCTTCGCAGACGCACAGACGCCTCAACCTCAACGCATCCTGGTGCAGACGCATGCACCGGAAAGCAGAAAGGTCCGCCTCGCTGAACGCGAACTGCTGTCGGGTCTCCGTCTTCTGCAGTGCGCACCCGAGATCCGCCAGTCCGGCGGCGACTCCCGATCGGGTGACCTCGTGCTCATTCTCAGCCTCGATCGTAGTTCCTTCCAAGGCATACAGGAGTACGAGATCTCCGCTTCATCTGCTGGAGCCACGCTGCGCGCAGCCAGCGAGCAGGCTCTTCTTTACTCCGTTTTCGACTTTCTGGAACGCCAAGGCATCGTCTTCGGAATCGATGGCACGACCATCCCCGTAGACCGCAGACCACTTGTCCTTCCGCTGAACGATCGTCCCTGGGCGGCCTCGCCGCGCTTTGCGGTGCGCGGCCTCCTCCCCTGGCCCGATTTCCTGAACTGTATCAGCGTCTATAACTCCGAGGATTATCAGGCCTATTTTGCGGCCATGCTGCGCATGCGCTTCAACATGTTTGGCATGCACGTATATACCCAGAACTACCCGGGACCGTTGGCCGAATCCTACCTCTCCTTCGATTTTGCCGGAAGTGGCCATCGTGCCGCGCTTGAAGACTCTGCGATGCGCAGTTGGGGCTATCTGCCCCAGCGCACCTCCACATTCAAAATGGGCGCGTCCCAGTTTTTCGACAGCGAGACTTTCGGCGCCGATGCCACCCGTTTGAGCGCGGATAACTGGGACATCGCCGACCGCACCACCGGCATGATGCGCAGGGCATTTACTTTT
>JAJZNH010000719.1:2213-5669 GCA_021811745.1 Acidobacteriota bacterium | reverse complement strand
CGTTTGCGGTCGGTGGAAAAGAGCCATGCGGCCAGCAGAATGGCCAGGATTCCCAGCACTCCGGTGAAGCGCCCCAACGATATCCCTCCCTCGCGAGATGGCGGTCAGCGGCCGGCGATCCGATCTCTCACTGCCTCAATGCCGCCAGGCCGCCACGGCCTTACTTTCTGAATCCGAACGCCTCCGGCAACAAAGCAGAGAAGGCCATCGTCCGCACCCCGTCTGCCGCGGGAAAGACCACCGGCGCATCAGGAAGCACGAACTCGGCCAGCACCTGGCGGCAGGCGCCGCAGGGCGAACTGGCCGCGCTGTTCAGGTTGGCTATGGCCACAGCCGCCACGCGAATCTCTGGTCCGAATTGCGCAACGGCTCGCACCAGGGCGGACCGCTCGGCGCAGATGGTCAGACCATAGCTGGCGTTCTCCACGTTTGTGCCCGTTACGATCTCGCCTCCGGCCAGCCTGAGCGCCGCACCCACCTTGAACCCCGAGTAAGGCGAGTAGGAGTTTCGCGCCGCATCGCGCGCCTGCTCGAAAAGCTCCGCAAGCTCCGGCTCAATCGATAATGGATCGTTCATCGCGTCTTCCATCGCCCGAAAGTCTGATCATTGAGCCTAAAACATCGCCGCGCCCGCTGTATACCGCGTCGAACGGGAGTCATTTTTCTGACTCCTGATCCCTGTCCTGCTCAAGTTAATCCTTCATTGATCCGATAAGCAACTTGAGAGCCTGGTGTGCCGGTGCATGGGTTACGGCCGGACGCATGGACCCAGGGAACGAGATCCCATGGACGAATTGACGCGGGAATTTCTGATCGAAAGCCAGGAAGGGCTGGACCGCATGGAGCGGTGCCTGACCGAGTTGGAAGAGCGGCCGCAGGATACAGAGCTGCTGGCGGAGATCTTCCGCTCCGTTCACACCATCAAAGGCGCCACCGGCTTTCTGGGCTTCAAGCGCCTGGAGAAGCTGGCCCATGCCGGCGAAAATCTGCTGGGCCTGCTGCGCGACGGAAAACTGGCTGCAAGCGGTCCCATCATCACCGGCCTGTTGCAACTGCTCGACGCGTTGCGTTCCATTCTGAAGACGATTGAGGCGGAGGGCGCCGAGGGATCCGGGAGCGATGATGTGCTGATTGGATGGCTCGCGGAGTTGCAGCAGCCGGCTTCTGGCTCGCCGCCGGCTTGTGCCGCTGCTTCGTCTCCTCCACGATCTTCACTCAGCTCCGAGCCTCAACAAGCCACGCCTGTGCAGTCCGCTTCCACATCCGTTCCATCGCGCGCCGCGGCGGAGGCCGATCCTGCCCCGGAGCGCACGTCCACTTCCGCCGCGGAAAGCACGCTGCGCGTGGACGTGATGCTGCTCAATCGCATGATGAACCTGGTGGGAGAGCTGGTGCTGACCCGTAACCAGGTTTTGCAGGCTACCGCAGCCGATCCCAACATGACCCAGCTTTCGCGCCGCCTCGACATGGTGACGGCCGATCTGCGCGAGTCGGTGATGAAGGCCCGGATGCAGCCTATCTCGCACATCTTCTCCAAGGTTCCGCGCATCGTGCGCGACCTCTGCCAGTCGCTCGGCCGGCGCGTCCGCGTGCAGATGGAGGGCCAGGAGACAGAGCTGGACAAGAGCCTTCTGGAGGCCATCAAGGATCCGATCACGCATGCGGTGCGTAACGCGCTCGATCACGGCATTGAGCCGCCGCAGGAGCGCCGCGCCGCGGGCAAGGATCCCGAGGGCGTGCTCGCGCTGCGCGCCGCGCAGGAGGGCAGCCACGTCATCATTGAGATCGGCGATGACGGCGCCGGCATCGCCGTGGACAGAGTGCGCGGCAAGGCCATTGAGCGCGGACTTGTGGCGGCGGAGCGTGCCGCGCAGATGAGCGAGCGCGAGCTGCTGCAACTCGTCTTCCTGCCGGGCTTTTCCACCGCCGCCACGGTCACCAGCGTCAGCGGCCGGGGCGTCGGGATGGATGTGGTCCGTACCAACGTGGAAAAGATCGGCGGCAAAGTCGAGATCGATTCGCGCCCGGGTGAGGGAACGACGCTGCGGCTGCGCATTCCTCTCACGCTGGCCATCATCCCGGCGCTCATTGTGCGCAGCCTCGGCCAGAGCTTTGCGCTGCCGCAGGGCGCGCTCTCCGAACTGGTGCGCATACCGCCGGAGCAGGCCGCCACGGCTATCGAGTGGATCGAGGGCGCGCCGCTTTACCGGCTGCGCGGCAAGCTTTTGCCGCTGGTCTTCCTCGATCGCCTGTTGCAGCCGGGCGATGACCAACGAACTGCGGTGGAGCGTCATAACTTCATTGCCGTTCTCAACGCGGATGGCCGCCGCTTTGGACTTGTAGTCGAAGGTTTGGCCGATCCCGAAGAGATTGTGGTCAAGCCGCTGAGCGCGGTGCTCAAGGATATCGGCCTCTACTCGGGCGCAACGGTCCTGGGCAGCGGCCATCTGGCGTTGATTCTCGATCCGGGCGCAATCGCCATGAAGGCCGGCGTAACCGTGGGTGCGGAAGATGCGGCGGCGCGGGAGGTTGCGGACGAAACGGACGGAAAGGCCGAAGCTGGGGCCGAGTATCTGCTGGTCGAGATCGGAGGACGCAAAGCTGCGGTGCCGCTCTCCGGCGTACTTCGCATCGAACAGCTTCCGCTTTCACGCGTCGAGCGCATTGGTTGCCGGCCGGTGGTGAACTTCGAGGGCCAATTGTTGCCGGTTGAGGACGCGGGCGGAGTGCTGGCCGCGGCTGAAGGGAGCGCGGAGGACACGGGTGGCGATGAAGCGCAGATTGTTGTCGTGGTCTGCCGCGAGGGCAACCACCAGATAGGCGTTGCCGTTTCGCACGTGCTTGACGTGGCTTCGGGCAGCGCCCTATTCGAAGCGGGAGGCAGCCAGCGCGCGACCGGCGTCACGCTGCTCAAGAATCGTGTTATCGGAGTTGTCAACCTGGGCGGCGTGGCCCCGTCGCTGGCGGAGAGCGCCCCCGAGGAATGGAACCGGATTGCGGAAGGAGTGCGATGAGTGCAGCAACATCGAGTCTGAACGAGAGAGTGGCGGCGCTGGTGGAGATCTGCTCCGTGCGCCTGGGACAGGCATGGTTCGGCGTGCCTATCAACCACATTGTGGAGATTGTCGGCTCGGCCCGTCCTCAGCAGGTTCCGCTGGCGCCCGGTTACGTAGGCGGGCTGGTTCATTACCGTGGTGATGTGTTGACCACGGTTAGCCTGCGCCAGTTGCTCGGTATGCCGCAGGTGGACGGCGCCCAGGACGTCCTCGTTCTGGAGAGCGCGGGCGGCTGTTTTGGCCTTCTGGTGGACTCGGTGGGTGAGGTGCTCACGGTCTCTTCCGGCGACTATGAACGCAATCCGTCGACTCTGGATAAGTGCCGCATGGCCCTGTTCGCCGGCAACTACAAGCTCAAGGACCGGCTGCTGGTGATGCTGGATCCAGTGCGGCTCGATCC
>JAJZNH010000719.1:0-2203 GCA_021811745.1 Acidobacteriota bacterium | reverse complement strand
CGGCTGGCGGCGGCGTGAAGAGGGCAGCTAGAAGCTGGTTCTACTGAGGTAAAAATGCGCGCACTGATCGTTGACGACTCGCGCTTCGTGAGAAGTTATCTGCGCAGCCTTCTTGAAGGAAAGGGAATCGAGTGCGCAGAGGCGTCGAATGGCCGGGCAGGCATGGACATGCTTCTTGGCGGAACTGCCTTCGACCTTGCCCTGCTGGACTGGAACATGCCGGGGATGGATGGCCTGGAGATGCTCAAGCTCGCTCGCTCCCAGGGATTCCGCAATATGAAGGTGCTGATGGTGACCACCGAAGCCGAGAACGACTTCATTGTCCGTGCTCTCGACGCGGGCGCCGACGAATACCTGATGAAGCCCTTCGATGAGGCGGCGCTGAACGGCAAGCTGGCCATGCTGGGCCTGGCGGAGGCCTGACCGATGGAGACCGATCGCCGGACCAGGATCCTCATCGTGGACGACTCCGCGGTGATGCGGAGCATTCTGCGTACCGTGGTTTCCAGCGATCCCGGCCTGCATGCGGCCGGAACCGCCGCCGATGGCCAGGCGGCATTGAGCAGCCTCGATCTCCTGCGTCCCGATCTGATTCTTCTGGACGTGGAGATGCCGGTGATGGACGGGCTGGTTACCTTGCGCGAGTTGCGGAGGCGCGGCCATAAGATACCGGTGGTGATGTGCAGCTCGCTTACCCAGCGCGGCGCCAAGGTGACCATCGAGGCCCTGGCCTGCGGAGCTTCGGACTACGTCGCCAAGCCCGCCGGCCCAATGGATCGCGAGTCGGCAATCCGGACGCTGGCGCGAGACCTGCTCCCCAGGATTCATGCGCTTACCGCCAAGGCGCATGAGCAGTCGCACTCCTCAACCGCGCCACGGCCCAAAGCTGAACCGTCGCCGATGCCTGCTACGGTGCTCGTGGTTGGCGTCTCCACGGGCGGTCCGGCTGCTCTCGATGTGGTGCTCTCCGCGCTGCCTGCCAGTTTTCCGCTGCCGGTGCTGATCGTCCAGCACATGCCCGCACTCTTTACGGCCCTGTTGGCCGAGCGGCTGAGCGCGCGCTGTCATTTGCGTGTGCGCGAGGCCGCCGAAGGCGAGCCGGTGTGCGCGGGAACCGCCTGGATTGCGCGCGGCGACTGGCACATGGAGATGCTTGCGCCGGCGCGCGCCGGCGCTTCTCCTACGCTGCACCTGCACCAGGGACCGCTCGAAAATCACTGCCGTCCCGCTGTCGATGTTCTGTTTCGCAGCGCTGCCAAAGTCTGCGGAGCGGGCGTGATGGCGGTGGTGCTCACCGGCATGGGTTCCGACGGGCTAAACGGCTGTCGTGTCATCCACGAGCGGGGCGGCATGGTGCTTGCCCAGGACCACGCCACCAGCACAGTGTGGGGAATGCCGGGCGCTGTAGCTCATGCGGGCCTTGCGCACAAGGTGCTTCCTCTCGATGCCATCGCGCCTGAAATCCTTCGCATTGCCGGGGCAGCGCGCCATGAACACCTCGAACTTCGCGGACGGATGGTCCAGGGATAATGCAGGCCGCCAGCGCTGATTATGGCTATCTTCGCGAGCTCGTTTTCAGCTTATCGCGAAACGTGCTCGATCCCGAACGCGATTATCTTTTCGAAACGCGTCTTTCCAGGCTGCTGCGCAATCAGGGCATGACGCGGCTCGGGGAACTCGTTGAACACCTCCGCGCGTGCAAGGACCCGGCGCTCGAACGCGCCGTTGCCGAGGCCATGACCATCAACGAAACCAGCTTCTTTCGTGACAGCCGTCCCTTCGAGTTGCTGCGAACGGAACTGTTGCCGCGCCTCATCGAAGCCCGCCGTCCAGTGCGCGCCCTGCGCTTCTGGAGTGCGGCCTGCTCCACCGGCCAGGAGGCCTATTCAATGGCCATGCTGATCAGCGACTACTTTCCTTTGCTGGCCGGATGGGAGATACGCATCGAAGGCACCGACATCTGCGGCGAGGTGGTGGAGCGCGCCCGCCTCGGCCGTTATCACCGCATCGAGATGAACCGCGGTCTGCCTGCCCGCTACCTGGTGCGCTACTTCGACCGCATGGGCGAGGACTGGATGATCAAACCGGAGGTGCGCAGGCTGTGCAACTTCCGCCAGGCCAATCTCTGCGCCGCGCCATTCCCCTTCGCCCGCGCCAGCGATTATTTCGACGTGATCTTTTTGCGCAACGTGATGCTTTACTT
>JAJZNH010000827.1 GCA_021811745.1 Acidobacteriota bacterium | reverse complement strand
CAAGTAAGCGCGTGGCGCAAAATCCGCGACCCACTCCTCACGGCCTCGATAGCTGAATTCCGATGGACCCAGGAAAGTATGCCCGTCTTTGAATCGCGCCTGTTGCTGCAACGTGAACTCGACGTGCTTTTCCTCCCACACCGCCGCCTTCTTTCGCAGATCAGCATTGTGAGAATAGAGCGCCGTCATCGCGTCTGCCATCCCGAAGTTCAACGGATGCCCTGTTCCCCAGTCATTGCCCTGCGGAAAATACACGTCCGCCGAGTCAGGAATGTACATCGTTCCGCCCGGCGGCCGGATCGGCTTCCCATTCACAATTTCGCCGGGCGTGAAGCGCAGATTGGCCAGCGCGTTGTAGATCACGTCATTGTTAAACAAGCCGGATTTTGGCGAAGGCTGGCCCGCCAGGCCGTACCAATCGATCGGAGTGAACGAAAACAACGCCGCAACCATGTAATCGGGATGCAAAATGTTGTGGTTGATCACCGTGCCGTCTTCATTCACGTTAGAGCCCGGCAGCCACTCCGAAAGAGGTTTGCCGGCATACACAGCTTTGCGCCCAACATCCGAGGGCCGCGACTGCGCCGTCAACTCCAGTTGCACCACCTTGTTCATCCAGAGCGAATAGTCCTTGTTGCGCGGCATCATCGCCGTGGCCGCCAACAGCACATCTGAGTCCCACGCGTTTTCCTCCGCCCCTGTGTCGCTCCGGCTGATGATCTTGCCCGCCCGGTCCCGATAGGTCTTGATTGCTGGATGGCCTTTATTCGACATCACCCATGCCGCTTCGCTCTCCAGCATCTTTACCGTTTCCCGCCGTGTCTGCGCGTCCAATTGATCCCACATCAGCCAGGCGGCCCTGGCTGTTTGCGCAGCCCACAAGGGTGACTGCCACGCCCATCCCCAGCCGCCCGCGGAGTTCGCCAGGTGACGATGCACCAGCGAGCGGACCAGGTCCACCGTCTTCTTCTCCGCTTCGGTCCGCGCGACGCCGGTCACCTTCGCGTCGTAAAGGCCTAGCCGTAGGGAAACGGCCAGCCCCTCGGCCTCCGCCGCGATGGGCCTGATGTCGCGCTCGCCCGTTCCATGAAAATCAAGGTAGCCGTCCGCGCCTGTTTCGTCGAGTTTGTGATCAGCCCACCAGGTGTTCAGCGCGTACTTGTTGGCGTTGAGCAGAACCCTTCCAAACCGCTGGCCTGCAGCATCAACGCACGGCCCGGATTTGAACCGCGACCAGGCAATCGGAACCACCTGATCGGAGGTTGAGGTTCCCGCCGCAAATCCTGGTATTCCAGCCATTATGCAAGCGGCGGCCACGAAAACAATTGCCAAAAACATTCCGATTGAGGTCTTCATGGGCTTCAAGGAGCAACAATCAGCCAAGATAGCACTCCCACCGACGGCCCGTCAGCGCCACCCCCTTGCCCGCCGCATGCTTCCATGATTGTTCTGTAATAGTCCTCCACCGGCCTTTTGCGGTTTGCGAGGAACAGAACGCACCCGACGCAAGAAGCCTCCGCTAGCTCGCCAACTCGCCATTCTGCACAGCGGAGCGAACTGGCTGCCTTTGCTCCTTATCCACAAAAAGCATTTCCAAGGCAACCAGCCGCGGCTGCATCCGGAAGGCGTTTCTCGTCAGGGCATACGCTCACTCGTGCCGAGTCTCCTCACTGTACTGTCGGTCGCTTCCCTCCATCGAGAACGATCGTGACGGGGTTGAGAATGTAATCCGGATTCGGCCCGCTGCTCGATCCAGGATTGATGTAATTGCGCTGAATGAACTTGATGATCCCGCCGGTCGGCACGAGCTTTTTCGAAACCGCGACACAGTGAGTCAGTCCACTGCAGTCGCGAGCTACGTAATACACATAAAACAGGTCGGAATTGGATGGCGCGCCCGGGATGCTCGAAGCAGTTCCCTCAAGAGTGGTGTCATCGATGTTCGCGACACCGACAAGTTCAGGGAACCAGTTCACCGACAGACTCGTGTAGGTCGCATTCTCCGTTTTCGTCGATAGCACACCGACCACGGCTACAACCTCGCCGTTGTCGATCTGAGCCGAGCCGCTGATCTGGTAATCGGCGTCCGGCGAGTCGCCCAGGCAGTCCATCGGACCGCGCTCCGCATCGGGATAACCAAGGCAGTGCTGCCCGATCAGATCAAGGAACTTGTACGCGCTAAAAAACGGAAGGATCGTCGCCGTTACCTTTGGTCCCCAACTCGCAATCACGGCGTTCTGGAGCGTCGTCAAATCGGCGGCCAGCTTCGTCTCATCGTAATTCGCCGTGCGTGACCCATATGTTGGGACCGGCAAGGAATGGTTATACGTCTTCGATCTCATGTCGCGCACGCGTAGAATCGTGAGCGGCAGATCCCGGCGCCATTGCTCACCCGCCGCCTGGTCAAGTGGCATGGCATATCGGATGTAGGTGATCAGATCGTCAGCAGAACGCCCCAGTCCCAGATTGACCAAATCGGGCGAGACGGGCTCCGTGAAAATGTCATGCTCATGAACACCGAGGCCCTTGAGCGCGTCCGTCATCTCCTTCTCCAGTTCTGCGTCGGACGTGATGATGATATATGCAGGCCTGTTCCACGGGTCTTCTCCGGTCTGCTCTCCGATGATGACGTTGTTCGTGCTGTTGCCGATGCTCGCAACCATCATCCTCCGCGACGGATCGGGCGAGACGCCAAACAGGATGCCCCGCAGCAGCGGATCGGTGACTTGCGGGTAGATCGGATCTTTGGTGTCTTTCGGGTCGAATTCAGCTTCTCGCGTAAAAACGTTCGACCCGATTCCGAAATAGCGTGCTTCTGGAGGTAGCTGAGCCACGACGATGAGCGCCTCGTGCGTGTCCAGCCTGTAGGTCGCTGACATGTTGCGCAGCGGTTCGTTCACGATGTGATGGAACCTCGGGTCCGCATACTCGTCTTTCCACTGCGGGACGACCGCAACCACGTACGGGGCCGTCGGATTGTTGCCGTAGCAGTAGCCGAGGGTCTGGAGTGGATACTTGCAGTCCTCTATGCCCCACAAAGTCCAGTAGCCTCGCGCTACGGCAAAACCGTTCCCCTCCAGGTTGGTGCGGAGCTGTCCGACCTTCCGCTCGAGGTCGGCGGGTAGTCGATTGATGTTGCCGAGTGGATCGGTGGCCTTGGCGGCAGCGTGATCTTCGGCCCAGGCCAATGACGCACCAAGACATAAGGTCAGGCTGAACCAAGCCAATGCAAAAGCGAGATAACGTTCAGTTCTCATCGCAGTTCTCCTTGCAGCGGGGTTGCTAACCTGCGCGGCCCGGCAGACGTGCGCCGTTCCCGGCTGTTCTGCGCCGGACCGAACACTTGCCTGTAGCCAGAGGGGAAAATGCATCGGGCTCTCCCCTCCGGATCACAGACCCACTTGCGGAGCGGGAGATTCGCCATATACCCCAGAAAAGCACAGAACGCATGCCTTCCTTCCTGCACTCGTCGTGGGTATACGCAACGTGTTACAGAGCCCGGGGATCGTGCGGATCTCCGGTCTTCTCTGACAGCGAGATTCAGTTAGGAGGAGACAATTGCCCGCAATTGCAGCCTTGTAACCTGAATCCACAATTGAATCTGTGCCTGGAATCACATTTGGCTGTGACGTTACTGGCGCGTCAAAAATGCAAAGCGCAAGTGCATTGAGGAACCGTAGTATCGGACGCCGATCGTCCGGGCGGCGATGAGCGTCGCTCCTGCGCCGCTGCCCCGCAAGGAGCAGAGCGCGGCTGTATTCCGCGTCCGGGAGGCGAGATGAACAACAAATCGTGTCCCAAGTCACTGACCAGATGTAGGACGAGGTGTAAAGTGCGCTCGTTCCGGGATGAAAAATCGAAATTCGAGTGGGGGTATCGCCGCAGAGAAGCGAGCACTTCTTGGAGGTTGCCCCAGGGTGAATCCATCATCTCTGCCATGGACTGCCAGGAGGAAGAAAATGAGACTTCAATTCTCAGCAATCATGTTTCTAGCCTGGGTAGCAATGGGTTATGGGCCAACGAGTTTGGCGCAAGTTGACGAAAAAATGGGTAGCAGCAATCATGACTTTCCCAATGCACCCCAGGAACTTGTCGTGTGTACTGGATGGCATGCACTTTGTAGTGCATCCTCCGACTGCGGAATGATTGGCGACAAGGCTAACTGCGACTGTTTGAGGGTCAATGAAACGCATATTGTTGAAACAGCCGCAATCCAGGATAGCGCGGTCAAACGCCTGACTCAGGCCAAATGCACAAATCATCATCCCTGCGATGTAGATCAGGCTCCTGTCTGTAAAGCCATCAAGCAAGGACAGTATCAGGTGGATCATGTTAAGTACGACTGGGTATCCACTTATTCTTATCGTGGTTGGTGCGGTCTTTTGACGCCGAAGCCAATACCATGTGATCAACGCTCAAAAGGCTACACTGGGGATTTATATTGGGCCATATGCGACGCCGCTCCATGCATGGAGAACCAGAATCCATCCAATCCGGATAGGCCCTTGAGCTGCCTGTGCCGGGTAGAGAACACGCCTTTTGTGGGGCCCGGTGGTCGTTGCACCGGGGACAATGGTGGGATTATTTCAAGCTTTCCGCTATCGGCATGGGATTTCCAAAACAACACGTATCGGTTTCCTATGCCTGGCTATGAGTACGTACAGGGCGCATGCGCCCCGTTGAAATCGGATCCATTGCCGCCGCGCCAGAGCGGCAAACCTGGTCGATAAGTCGGCTAAGGTCCGCCGAACAGGTAGCGCCCATCCGGGAAGACCTCTCGTGGCGCCCTTGACGAACCTTCGCGGGGAACCGCGCGCTTTTGTGCCATCAGTGACATTGATCCTGACTTAGGCCATGGCCACATCAACAATGGGCGCGTCGGTGATAGGCGCGTCGGTGCCGAGTGCGCAGTTATCGAACCCTCTGACTTGGAATCAACAACTTCCCCCTGCAACGATGGGGATACTCACCCAAACGATGACCCCGGAGTAAACGGACAATTCCTGTTCGCGGCTCGCTGTCTGCTGTTCGCTGTGCGCTCCCTGCTGCCCGATGCTGCCAGTTCCCTGATTTCTCGCTCCCTGTGTTTCAATAGAACAGATGGCAACTCCCGGGAGATCGACGCTGCGCGGGCGCTGGAAGGCAGCTACGCGCAAGGTGCGCGAGGTGGCGCTGGTGGCGCGGGCGCTGGCGTTTACCGGCCATCCGGTGATGGCGCAGATCATCCCGATGCGCTTCTGTAACCTCTCCTGCGCCTACTGCAACGAGTACGACAAGGTCTCTGAGCCGGTCCCGCTGGATGAGATGTACCGGCGCATCGACCACCTGGGCCGCCTGGGGACAAGCATCATCACCATCAGCGGCGGCGAGCCGCTGACGCATCCGCTGCTCGACGACATCATCCGCCGCATGCGCCGCACCGGCGCGATGGCCGGCATGATCACCAACGGCTACCTGCTGAACCAGGAGCGCATCGAGCGCCTGAACCAAGCCGGCCTCGACCACATGCAGATCTCCATCGACAACCTGGAGCCGGACGACGTCTCGAAGAAGAGCCTCAAGGTGCTCGACAAGAAGCTCCAGATGCTGGCCGAGTACGCGGAGTTCCACGTGAACATCAATTCGGTGGTGGGCGGCGGGATCAAAAATCCCACTGACGCGCTGGTGATTGGCC
>JAJZNH010000100.1 GCA_021811745.1 Acidobacteriota bacterium | reverse complement strand
CGTCCGCGGTGGCATTTCATCCGCCGAAGGCCCGTAGGATCCGGGAATCGCCACGCCCAGCAGCCGCAGGTAAACGCCCAGCTGCGCCCGGTGATGAACCATGTGATTGATGCACCACTTGCGGTAGACGTCCAGTTTGGGGCTGTCGATGACGGTCTGCCCGCCCCACTCCATCTTCCAGTGCTGGCCCATCGCCTCATCGGTCGTTCCGGCGAGCGCTGCCCGGGCTTCCGGCAGATCGTGATCGAAGCGCGCCAGCATCGTCGCCTGCGTGGCCGACTTCGCGGCCTGCGCCATCTTCTCTCCCTCACCGGATGTCATGTCCAGCCGGTCCTTCGTCATGGTCATCGTGCACCACGACGGAAAGTCCGCCACATGCCACGCCAGTTGCCGCAGGCTCATGGACTTCTCGTGCGGCTTCCAGGTCAGCTTATCGTCCGGAACGATCGCCAGCATCTTGCGGGTCAGCGCGAATTCCTCATCGAACTCGGGCAGCAGTTTTTCAGCAATGGTCATAACGGTTTCTCCTTCGCCGCGCAGTATAACCTGGCGCAATGACACAACAGTGACCCGGGCGGACTCGCTTCAATCGCCCCTAAGCCGGCGCCCCATGCTCCGGCTTACAGCGCATGGGGCACACGCTATTTCCGCATTCCGAGCCGTAGCGTCAGCCGCATTCCCGTCCGGAAATTGAACGGCAGAGACGGATATCCGATCGGCCCGATCTGCTGATCGCTGGTCAGGTTATTCATCTGCGTGTAGAGGCTCATCCACGGCTTCGCCTGGTAGCTCACGCCCATATCGACCTTGGCGTAGCCAAAATCCAGGTTGCGATTCGGCAACAGCATCGTGTTGCCGCCATTCACATCGTCGCCACCCAGATAGGTCGAATCGTCGCTGCGGCTGGCGTAGGCGCCCTCCACCACCGCCGTCCACTTCTTGCCGGTGTAGGTCACGCTGGAGAATCCGGTATGCGGAGCCAGCCGGAACGGCCGCGCCCCTACCAACGGCGAATAATTCCCAATCGGAATCCCCGGATACTTCGGGTTGTAGCTCGGTCCCACGGCGTCCGACGAGAACGACCGCTGCACCACGGGATCGAGATAGGTATACCCGGCGCGAACAAAGATATTCCGGCCCATTCCGTACTCCACTTCCGACTCCACGCCCTGGGCGCGGTACGCCAGCGAATTCAGGTCCAGCTCGTAGGCGTAATTGTTGTTCAGGAACGATTCCAGCTGCTGCTGCTGCGCCGCCGTCAGATTCGGCAGCAGCGTCGGCACCAGCGTCGCCGGCACCGCTTCGATCTGGTTCCCGAATTCGTTGTGAAAATACGTCACTTTCAGATTCACTCTTTCGCCGAAAAGGCTCTGGGTAACGCCGCCGTCGTAGCTGCGCGACTGCTCCTCGCCGATTGGCGCGATGCCGTACTGCGCCGCTGCCGCCTGCCCGCCATATTTCACCAGGAAAGCGTAGAGTGATCCCGACTGCTGATCGAGCGTCGGCTCCTGATAGCCCCGCGCGAAGTTAACGCTCAGCTTCGTGCCATGGAAAACGCCCCTGCCAGGCCGCACGAGGTAGTAGGCAAGCCCCATCCGCGGCGTCCCGACCAGCCCAAACAGTCCGTTGTTCTCCACGCCCCCGGCTGCCGTATAGAACATGCGGTTGGCAAACTCGCCGCCGACCTCTCCCTGGTAGTCGTAATTGGTCCGCGCCAGGCCCTCGCGAAAAAGGTAGGCCGGTTCCTGCTCCACTCCGCGCTCGTTCTCGTATCGGAATGCCCCCGACATCCCAAGATGCGGTCCATGCTGGTACTGGATGTTGGCGTACAGGTTGTCACGGTTTGAAGCGAGGTTCAGCTTCCAGGGATAAATCGAACCGAAAGCAGACCCGTAATTCAGCAGCGCGCGTCCCGTCGCCGTATAGCCGTTCGCGCCCGTCACCGTCACTTCCCTGCCGTAGTAATTCCCGGCAATCAGCTCGCCCGCCGGATACCACTGTTGCGACTCCTCCCGCTTCCGTACCAGTCCATAGCGCACAATGCTGTGCAGGTTGTTGCGGAAGGTATGCGTGATGGTCGCCGTTCCGTAGGTATCCTGGTCGGATTGCTTCTGATCGTTGGCGATGCCATAGAAATCGTATCCGCTGTTCCCCGAGGGCACCCCCGTCGCGGAATCGCTGTTCCGCGCCGTCACCCGGATCTCCGTCTTCGCCGACCAGCTCCAGCCGAGATTCGCCACCGAAGTATCGTCATGGTACTCATCCATGGGGATCGAATTCGACGTCTGCAGAGCCGAGAAACCGCCGTAGTAGTCGAGCTTGCGCTTCATTCCGCCCAGCTGAACCTGGTTGTGATACGTCCCGAAATTTCCCGCGTCGCCCTCATACAGCAGCGAGGGAAAATGCGTGCTGCCCCGCGGCGTGGTCAGCGCCACCACCCCGGCCGCCGCGTCCGATCCATAAAGCACGCTGTTCGGACCGCGATATATTTCGATATTCGCCAGCCCGGTCGTGGCCACATTCCCAAAATCGAAGCGCCCGCCAATATCCTCGATTGGCACCCCATCCAGCGTCACGCGGTTGGCGGTCGAGCTGCCTCCGCGGATGAACAGCGAAGTCACACCGCCACGCTCGCCCGTCTGCACCACGTTCACGCCCGGAATCTGCCGCAGCGCGTCCACCACATCCAGCTTGTTCTCGAGCTGTGTCGAGCCAATCTCCGTCACGGAAGCAGTCACCTGGGCCTGCGGCTGTGGCTCGCCCGTTGCCGTTACCACCACCGACTGCCGTACCCACGCCGGTTCCAGAACGATATTCTTCTGCACGGAATCCAGAGTCCTGGCGAAGAAGCTCTGCGTCGCCAGCTGCCGGAACGAATGCCCCGACGCCAGCACATAGAAGCGCCCGGAATCGGCGCTGATCAGCGAATAGCCGCCGTCCAGCCCAGTGCGCCCGGTTACAACCACCTTGCCGTTGTGGATCAGCGCCACAGCCGCGCCGGCAATCGGTTTGCCAAGGGTATCCGTAACCGTGCCATGCACACTCACGGCATGAAGCGCCGACGTGGAAGCCAGCAGCAGAAAAATGCAAAGAAGGCGGTACGCCGCTCGCGGCGAAAAGATCGTCATCCAATCCTCCGTTCCCCTCGGAACGCGGTGATGGAGCCAAAATGGCTCCTGCACGCGGGACCGGTCTCCTGACTCGCGCGCCGTTCCTTTCCTCAGGAACCAGGTCCGGCCGCCTTCCCGAAACCCCTCGGGCTTCAGTGGCACTTCGGCCGTCCTCTTCCTGCGCCCCCAAATCACAGGACGCAGAAACACACGCTCACAGTTGCGGGGCAGTGGCGGATTTTCACCGCCTTCCCGAACATCCCAGTGCGGGTTGATACTCCAAAACACGGACACCTCGGCAGGACCACCCCCGCCGCGCCCCCGCGCCAGCTACCGGCTCAATTTTCTGGACCGGAAGAGCCGTTATAAATCCTCGCCCGCCGCAAGTCAAAAAGGCCCGCAAACTTCCCGCAAATGGCGCTTCCATCGCGTTCAGAGCCGCGGCAGCGGCGATTTCCAATTGACCACCGTCTGCGAAGTCCGGTAAACTAACTCAAATGGCCATGAACCATAAGCCCGTTGCCGCCTGCGCCTGTTGTTGTGCGCCGCGCCGGACTTGTGGATAGGCCCTAAGCTTCAACCGATCCAATAAGCCCGCGCCCCAGCCCTCGCTGACGCGGGCTTTTCATTTGCCGTCGATTCAGCAGCCCAACGTTCAACTTAGCCCGATACGGAGAAATCATGGCGGACCCCGTCGTACCCAAAGAATCCCGAGCCCAGAAGGCCGAACGACTCAAACGCGAGAAAAATCCCTGGGACGCCATCGGTGAAATTCGCGCCTTTGCCCGCGAGGGCCGCTCTTCCATTCCTGAAGACTGGAGCACTTACTTCCGCTGGTGGGGCATCTACACCCAGGGCGACGGGCTCGGCGTGACCGGCGGCAAAGGCGGAGAAGGCAAAGCCACCGACTACTTCATGATGCGCGTCGGCATTCCCAACGGCATCCTCTCCATCCAGCAGGCCCGTGTCCTCGCCGGCATCGCCCAGCTCCACGGACGCAATCTCGCCGACATCACTGTGCGCCAGAATATCCAGTACCACTGGCTCACCGTCGAATCGCTGCCCGAGGTCATGGAGACGCTCGCCGCGTCCGGCCTGTCGAGTAAAGGCGCCTGCGGCGACGTGGTGCGCAACGTCACCGGCTGCCCGCTCGCCGGCATGGCGCACGACGAGCTGATCGACGCCTCGCCCATCGCTCTCGAAATCTCACGCGCCCTCACCGGCAACGACGCCTTCTACAACCTGCCGCGCAAGTTCAAAGTCTCCATCACCGGCTGCCCCGTGTGGTGCTCCTATCCGGAAATCAACGACATCGGCCTCACCGCCGTTCGCCGCGGCTCCGAGGTCGGTTTCTCCGTGCGCGTCGGCGGAGGCCTCTCCAACGAACCGCACATGGCCGTGCGTCTCAACGCCTTCGTCCGTCAGGATCAGGCGGTCCAGGTCGTCCGCGTCATCGCCGAAATCTTCCGCGATCAGCTCGGCCTCCGCGAAAGCCGCGACCGTGCCCGCATGAAGTACCTCTTCATGAAGGAAGGCTGGACCGCCGAGCGCTTCCTTTCCGAAATTGAGTCCCGCCTCGGTTACACACTCGACCCCGCCGCCGAGGAAACCATCCCCGACGACATTCTCCGCGACCACACCGGCATTCACCGGCAGAAGCAGCCCGGCCTCAGTTACGTCGGCGCCAGCGTCCTCCGCGGACGCCTCACCGGCGATCAGCTCGCCGCCGCCGCTGATCTCGCGGAACGCTTCAGCAGCCCCGAAGTCCCCGCGCAGTTGCGCCTGACCGTGATGCAGAACCTGCTCTTCCTGAACATCCCCTCCGGCAGCGCCGCCGAGCTGGCGCGCGAACTGGAGAAGATTGGCCTCCACGTCGAAGGTTCCACCTTCTTCCGCGGCGGTATCGCCTGCACCGGCACCGAATTCTGCAAGCTCGCCATCACCGAGACCAAAAGCTTCCTGCGCTGGCTGGTCGATGAACTCGAAGAGCGCCTGCCGCAGTTCGATCAGCAGCTGCGCCTGCACGTCACCGGCTGCCCCAACAGCTGCGGCCAGCACTGGATCGCCGACATCGGCCTTGAAGGCAAGAAAGCCAAACACGACGGCAAGCTCACCGACGCGTATTATTTCTGCGTTGGCGGATCGGTCGGCAAGTATGCCGGAACCGCGCGCCCCATCGGCTTCCGCACCCCGGCGCACCTGGTTCCTGAGGCGGTGGAGCGGCTGCTGCGCCGCTATCTCGCAGAACGCGCGCCGGGCGAGAATCTGCGCGCCTATTTCGCCCGCACCGACGACGCGGCTCTGCGCGCCGCTCTGGCCGGCGAATACGTCGCCCCGGTCGAGCGCGACCTGCCCACCGCGCGCGTCCCCGTTGGCGTTGGAGATTGAATATGTCCCTGCTTCCCGTCTTCCTCCGTCTCGAACGCCGGCCCGTTCTCGTGGTCGGCGCTGGCTCGGTGGCGCTCGCCAAAATCGAGAGCCTCCGCGCTGCCGGAGCCCTTCTCACCGTCGTCGCGCCCGCCGCTGTCCCACAAATCGAGAACTGGGCCGCGGAGGGCGCGCTCACCC
>JAJZNH010000408.1 GCA_021811745.1 Acidobacteriota bacterium | reverse complement strand
TTACCGGCTCGCGCTCAAGAGGGCGGCGCACCCGGCTGCCGTAAACGCCATGTCTGCCAGGGCATCGGCGCAAACCACGGCGATGCCGCAAATTTCCAACGTAGCCAGCATTTCCAGCATTGAACGCAAGCCCAACAGCGACATCGTGGAGGTGCGCTTCAGTCAGATAGTGCCGGAGCGCGTTGTGGGCCCCCTGAACGACCCGGCCGTCCGCCAGTTGCTCATGCTGGCCTCGGAAAATGCGGCGTCTCCCAATTTGAGGGACGATTCCGTGGGCCTGCTCGCGGCCGAGTGCCGCGCCGCCGCCGGCTGCCAGGGCGCGGGTATTCGTGATGCCCTCATGGTCGCCCTGCGCTACGACAAGGATCCAGACGTACGCAAGAAGGCCCTGGAAGGTCTGCAGCCGTATGTCGCTCAGGATATGCGTGTGCGCAATGCAGTCCTGGAGGCGTTGCTCTATGACTCCGATCCGGAGATACGAAGCGACTCCATTAGCATTCTTGAGCCGGTGGAAGCCGACACCAGCGTACGGCAGGCGTTATACACGGTTGCGAATTCCGATAATAATCCCCAGATCCGGAATGTTTCCCGGCAGGTTCTGAGCCAGGTTCCGGAGATTCAGTAAGGAAATGTCTGGCCTTCCGTTCACCGCGCCGTTCGAAAGAGCGCGGACCGGGGAGAGAGGAAGAGCGAGAGGACTTGAGATGAAATACTTCGCGAGGCCATGTGTCATCCTGGGGCTATCTCTGCTGATGGGAGCGGGATCAGGCCAGGCGATGGCGCAGCCTTCTGGAGCGGTTGCCTGGTTTGGCGGTCTAGTTCCACTGTTGCACGACCCGATTCCGTTGCTGCATTCCAGCCCGCAAGGCTACCTCGGGGTGGGGCTTGCGGATGTTACCAAGGAAGATGCGCAGAAGCTGAAACTCCACGAGGCGCGCGGGGCTCTGATCACAGTCATTGATCACGACGCGCCCGCTGGCAAGGTCGGCCTTTCCGTCAACGATGTCGTGCTTGCCCTGGACGGTAAGGACATCAAGGATGCCGCTCAATTGCGGAAGATGCTCAAAGACACTCCTCCGGGGCGGAAGGTCAACATCGAGATCAGCCGCAGCGGCGCAATCCAGACACTGCCGGTCACGCTAGCCGGCCGCAAGGCCGTGGAACACGAGGCGTGGACGGCAATTGGCAACGGTGGGGATTTATTTCCATCGGGTCCCGGATTGGGCCTGCTTTCCAGCGGCTCTGGCAATACGTCATCTTCCTCCAGCGGATTTCACTTCCCCTTCTTCTTCGGCAGCAGTCTTAATGTAGGCGTCATGGTCGAGCCGCTCACCTCGCAGATGGCGGAGTACCTGGGTGTAACCAGTGGGTTAATGGTCAAACAGGTGGCGCGCAAGAGCGAGGCTGCATTGTCCGGATTGCGCGCCTTTGACGTGATTCTCAAGGTCGGCGCCGAAGCCGTGACCAATGTGGCCGGCTGGGACCGCGCGTTGCGCGCCAACCGTGGAAAGCCCGTGCAGATCACGATTCTTCGTGACAAGAGGCTGCAGACGCTTACGCTGCTGGTGGATTCCAGGCGAGGCCGAGGGGAGATCGAGGAACTTCGGCCTGCCGGAGAAAGTATGCTGGAGGCCGAGGCAGGGTGCTGTCTCAACGGCCCGCCTGAGTGGAACACCGAGGCATCTCCATCCCGCCTGCAGCATATTGAACAGATGTTACGCCGGATGTTGGACCTGCAGACGCATCGATCCAGCAACTGCGCCTGAGTTTTCCCGGTGCCTGCCGCGCGGCGCGCTGCCCGCTTTATGCTGCTGACCGGCTGCCTGAGGCATGCCAAAGGCCGTGCCCTGTCACGTTCTCACGCCTCCCCATTCGGTACTGCGGAATCAAGTTTCCAAGGTACCTACTCCCCTTGCAACGAGCACTCTTTCTCCGTTCCGTCACAGAGAGGCAATGGTACAATTCGCACCATGCCTGTCTTTCCCGAATAAGATTGCAAGGAATCGAAGCTCTATGAAGAAAGCCGATCACTATGAATTGCTCCAGATCAGCCCGAAGGCGGATCAGGACACAATTCACCGTGTCTATCGGTTCCTGGCGGCCCGTTATCACCCCGACAATCCGCGCTCAGGCGATGTGGAGACTTTCAGTCGCCTAAGAGAAGCCTACGACGTGTTGTCCGACCCGGTGCGCCGTACTGAGTATGATGCAACCTACCAACCGGAGGAGTCTGAGAGGGAACCGCTCTCCGCCGCGGTCGATTTCATGGATAACCGGGAAGGCGAATTGAACCGGCGGCTGGCGGTGTTGGCGGTGCTCTATCATCGCAGGCGCACAAATCCATCCAGACCTGAAATGCCACTTGCCGAGGTTGAAAAGCGCATGGGCTTTCCCCGCGATTACCTCGACTTCACCACATGGTACCTTCACCGGAAGGGATACATCACGCGCGCCGATAACTCTGACTTCGCGATCACGACCGAGGGCGTGGACTTTGTTGAGACACAACGCGCCAACTTTCCAACTTTGAACAAATTGCTGACCAGCGGCGGGCAGAGTCCCGCTCCGGAACCGGCGCCTCAAGATTCTTCCCGCCCTCAACCGCCGATGATTGTCCTTCCCGACCTGACGGTTCGCCCCGATCGCCGCGTGAATGGCGGAGACCGGCGCGTAAACACCATGGACCGCCGCCAGAATGGGGGCGATCGCCGGGCCAATCCAACACGCTGCTTCGAGTCAAACGACAATCAATCATAACCAAAATTGATTGCTCAAGCTGCCATTCAAAAATCCCGACACCGCGTGCAGATGAGTTGCCCTTCTCGAATAGAGCATCCTGTGCTGCTCCTTGCGCGGTCATGAGTGCGGAGAAGAAAGCGCCCAATCCGATTTCTCTTCACAAAAAATTCAAAATGTGGCCTATACTGCGCTTAGAGAGCGATACGTCAACAGGACGAGTATCCTCCCTGCCGTCGCTATGGCCACTGCATCCTCAAGAAGGAAGAGCGTCTTCGAGCCGTCCGTAATCCCTGATCGTCTTTATTTCAAGATCGGCGATGTCGCTCGCATCTGCGGTGTCGAGACGTATGTCTTGCGCTTCTGGGAGACGCAGTTTCCGCAGCTGAAACCCAACAAGAGCGGAACCGGCCAGCGCCTTTACCGCCGCGGCGATGTAGAGTTGGCCCTTGAGATCAAGCGCCTGGTCCACGGCGAGGGATATACGTTGTCCGGCGCCCGCCATGCCCTCGATCAGCTCCGCCGCCAGCGCAAGCCGCAGTCCGGACGGCCGCGCGCCGCTAACGATGACAGCCAGCGTCTTGGCGCTGTCACGGCTGCCGTCAGCCGCGCCCGCACCGAGCTGAAGGAGATTGCCGGCATGCTGGCTTCTCCGGTGGCCGCACCCCGCCGGCGCCGTGCACGAACAGCCTCCGTTCAGCCGTCCTCGGGGATGCTTTTCCCTTCCTGACCGCGGCAAACCCAGACGGCATATGGGCTCCTCCGCGGCATTCTTTGAGACATAGGCAAACGGCGAAGCAGGAGCCGCGATCATCGCGGTTCCCATCGATCAATCCATATATCTGGCGCGCGGGGAGGGGTTATTGCGGCATAGCGTCGCAACTGGCCGGCAACGCCTGGCCCGCGGGCGCATTGCGTGGCAAACACATCCGTGCGCAGAAGCAAAAATGCCTTATAGTTGCTGTACGCTGTTCAAGGATCGGCAGACCATTGCCGTTGTAACGTAGTGAAGAATGAATGGCGTATCGGGCGTCGGGCAGTTGCCGCGCACCGAACCGCTTTGCGCAAACGATATGTCACCATCTTCCGCCAGGCATGCCCGCGCTACCGTATTAAAGCTCCCAACGCCGGAGACCGCGCCGCCGCGAACCGCGCTGGGCAAGTGGTTCTTCCGCGGCGGCCGCCTGGATGAGGCGCACGCTCACGAACGCAGCTATGCCTGGTATTGGGTGATCTGGCTTACCGGCGTTGATTATTTTTCCTCACTCGCCTATCAGCCGGGCATTGCACTGCTGGCAGCCGGCCTTCTCTCTCCCACGGCCACCCTGGTTCTTGTTGCCGTCACCCTGATCGGCGCGCTGCCCGTGTACATTCAGGTGGCGGGACGCTCCTACGCCGGGCAGGGCTCGATCGCCATGCTGGAGAACCTGCTCACCGGGTGGAAGTCCAAAATCCTGGTGCTGGTGCTGTTGGGATTTGCAGCCACCGACTTCGTCATTACGATGACCCTCTCGGCCGCCGACGCCGCGCGGCATGCGGTGGCAAATCCTTACCTGAAGAGCTATCTGGGCCATACACAACTCGACTTGACGCTCTTCCTGTTGCTGATTCTGGCCATCATCTTTCTCATCGGATTCAAGGAGGCGATCCGAGTCGCTACATTCGTCGCCATTCCTTTCATGCTGCTCAATCTGGTGGTGATTGTGGCCGGCTTGCTGCAGATTGCGGCCCACCCGGAGTTGGCCTCTCATTGGCGGCTGGCCATGAGTATGCACACCGACTGGACATCGATTGCGATTGCCTCCGCCCTGGTCTTTCCCAAGCTGGCTCTGGGACTCAGCGGATTCGAAACCGGAGTCGCGGTGATGCCCCTGGTCGCTGGAGAAGAGGAGAACGAAACCTCGAACGTGCCTGCCGGCCGCATCCGCAATGCGCGCAAGCTGCTCAGCGCGGCCGCTGTGATCATGGGCGTCTATTTGATTCTTTCCAGCTTTGTCACCACGATCCTGATTCCCGAATCGGCATATAGAGAGGGTGGCGCGGCCGCAGGCCGTGCCCTGGCTTACGTTGCCCACGAGATCCTCGGCAACATCTTCGGCTCCATCTACGACATCTCCACCATCGCCATCCTGTGGTTTGCCGGAGCGTCGGCGATGGCCGGTCTCATCAACCTGATCCCGCGCTACCTGCCGCGCTTCGGCATGGCGCCTCATTGGGTCTCCTACCGACGGCCCATGGTGGTGGTGCTGTTTGCCATCGACGTCATCGTCACCCTGGTCTTCAAAGCCAATGTCGAAGCCCAGGGGTCGGCCTACGCCACCGGCGTTCTGGTGCTCATCCTCTCGGCGGCAGTAGCCGTGTCGCTGGCCCTCTGGCGCGAATTCCAGACCGGCCGGCGCATGGGGGGCAAGGCGCTGGCGCTCACCGTCTTTTTCTGGGCAGTGAGCGTGCTTTTCGTCTATACCGTGATTGCCAATGTCATCGAGCGGCCCGACGGCGTGATCATCTCCTCGATCTTCATCGTTGTAATCCTGATCTTCAGCGCCCTGAGCCGTTACCAGCGGGCAAAAGAGCTGCGCGTCTCCGAGCTGACCTTCGTCAATGAGAGTTCGGCGGCGCTATGGCCATCCCTGGCGGGTAAAAAAGTCAACCTGGTTCCCATCCGCGAAATGGACCGGGTGGGGCGGACCGCAAAGGCTGCGGAGATCCTCGCCCACTACCGCGTCGCCGGTCCGATTGCCTTCCTCCATGTCAATCTGCTCGACAATCGCAGCGAATTCATCGCGCCGCTGCGCATCCGCATCCGGCAGGAAGAAGGATACTTTGTGCTGGACGTGTGGGGCGCGGTCGCCCTGGCAAACACCATCGCCTATCTCACTGAGCTGCTCGATCCCATCGCCCTCTTCCTCGATCTCACCGGACAAAACCTGATGAGCCAGGCGGCGAAGTACATG
>JAJZNH010000558.1 GCA_021811745.1 Acidobacteriota bacterium | reverse complement strand
GGCCACCTGACACACGGTCACAAGCTGAATTTCTCCGGCAAGCTCTACCGCGTCGTCTCCTACGGCGTGCGCCGGGACACCGAGACCATCGACTACGACGAACTGGAGCAGACGGCGCTGCGGGAAAAGCCCAAAGTGATCGTCGGCGGAGGCAGCGCTTATCCGCGGCATTTCGATTTTGCCCGCATGCGCCAGATTGCCGATGCCTGCGGCGCGGTGCTGATGGTGGATATGGCCCACTTTGCCGGCCTGGTGGCGGGCGGCGCGCATCCTTCGCCGGTGCCGCACGCGCACATCGTCACCACCACCACGCACAAGACGCTGCGGGGACCGCGCGCGGGCCTGATCCTCTGCCGCCAGGAACTGGCGGCGGCGATCGACAAGGCGGTCTTCCCCGGCCAGCAGGGCGGCCCTCTGGTTCACATCATGGCGGCCAAGGCGGTTGCTTTCCGCGAGGCGCTGCAGCCCGAATTCAGAACTTACGCGGCGCAGGTCGTCGCCAACGCCAAAGTTCTGGCGGAAACGCTGGCCGGGAACGGCTTCCGCATTATCTCCGGCGGAACGGATACGCACCTGATGCTGGTGGACGTCTTCGCCAAAGGAATGCTGGGCAGCGAGGCCGAAGCGGCGCTGGGCGAAGCCGGAATCACGGTCAATAAAAATGCAATTCCATTTGATACAAATCCGCCGCTGAAGCCTTCCGGCATCCGCGTCGGCACCCCGGCCCTGACCACCCGCGGCATGAAGGAAGCCGAAATGCGCACCATCGGCGGCTGGATCGGCGAAGCTCTGGAGCATCGCGGCGACGCGGCAGCTCTGGAAAAGATTCGCGGTCAGGTGCAGGAGCTGGCGGACCAGTTCCCGCTCTACAGCTGGCTGCGAGAGCCCCCTGCGATAGGCCGCTGAATAGAGCCACTCGGAAGCTGCTCCTCCAAAATAGCCTCGCCCCGAAGCGCCTGCCCAAAAGCAGGCGCTTTGCTTTTGCCGCGCGTTTCAAATTCACACGATATTCAAGCGCCTTAACACAGCATTGACGGTCCTCTCACAAAGGCGTGGCCATAATGAACGCAATTCTTCGCAGATCGATTGCTGCAGAGGCCCATGTTTCCCAGCAGAACATGACCAAGGCGAAATTCAACGCAAGACGGCCCGCGCTCGTCCTCATCCGGACGGCTGCGGACCTGTTGCCCCTCCTGGTCTTTCTCTGGGGATTGCAGTACAGGATTTCGCTGTACGCGCAGCATCGCCCGCAATCGAAACAGGTGGTTCAGGCCCGGCTCCTCACGGACAATGAGCGGCTCGGTGGAGCGACGGCGGCAAAAACCATTGCCGCTGCGCATCCGGAACCTCTGTTCCTTGCAACCTGGACGCTGGCTGCGGATGTGTGCCGCCCCGGCGGCGCAGCCAACAGGATCGTGCAGCGGCCCGAACCCTTTCCGCCGCGCCGTTCCTCCACTTTGACCTTCTTCTCATTCCGGCCTCCGCCTGTGAGCGCCGCATAGCTGTAGCCCGCGGATTGCGCGGGTGTTCACCAATAACCGAAGCACCACGATGAGCCTTCTGGAATTGCTGACAGAATGCTCATCGTCATGGCCCGGAATGCAGCTGTTCCGGAGCACACGCCCCCGTTTTGTCCGCAAAGAGACCGGCGGGAGGGGCGCAAACGAGCAACCCTCAGTTCCATAGGAGACCGAGTCAACGTGAAAAAAACTGCAATCGGATTCTTCCTGGTGTTTTGCAGCGTCTTCGCCCAGGCTGCACAAACCATAACTTTGCGAGGCCGAGTTGTAGACGCCACCGGAGCCGCGATTCCCGGCGCAGCTGTCTCACTCACCAACATGTCGTCCAGCACCACCGTTCACACAACATCGGCAGCCGACGGACGGTTCTCCTTCTCCGATGTCACTCCCGGACCCGAGTTGCTCAGCGTCCAGAAGTCCGGCTTCGAATCGTTCTCGCATCGGATCCCGGCGTCGCAAATCAATGCCACAACCGAGCTCAAAGCCACTCTGCACGTCGCTTCTCTGGCACAGAGCGTGGTCGTTCGCGGAACTGTCAACCCGGAAGCAAAGCCGGTCCCCAGCCGCGAGGATGTGATGATGAAACCCGGCACCCTGGTCGTGCTCGGCCGGAAGGAACTGGATATGGGTGGCCCGGTCGCCGGTGGCGCACAGATGATCCAGGCCACGCCCGGCGCCAACGTCTTCGGCTACGGCGGAACCGGCTCGACCAAATGGAGCATCCTCCTCAACGGCGTTCCGCAGGGATGGGCTGGTGAATCCACCGGCTTCACCGGCGCCGGATCGCTGGGCATCACCTACGACGGCATTCCGGTCGTCGATCCGGCAACCGGCCTGTGGCAGTCCGCCACCATGCCCCAGAACCTTGTCATCCAGGACGTCGCCGTCACCTATGGACCAGGCGAACCGATGAACCGCTGGTACAGCGACATCGGAGGCCGCGTGGAGTTCACCCCCGTCCAGCCCACCGTAGACCGCCACCTCAGCGTCTCCGTCACGCAGGGCCCCTACAACACACAGAACTTCGCCTTCGTCGGCAACACCGGCGTCTTTCACGGATGGTCCACCGTCGTGGGTGGCGGTCTCGGCCGCGGCGACAGCTACCGCATCGCACCGGATGGCTTTGCCAACCATGCCCAAAACGGATCAGTCTTCGGCAAGACGCTCAAGACCTTCTCCTCGGGCAGCGTGGCATGGGGTGTCCTGTACTCCAAGTCGGGCGGCTACCGTCCCACCATCATTCCCACCACCGACGTGGGACTGATCGATCCGCTGAACGGCCAGCACTTCAGCCAGGCGACCAGCGGCTATTACAGCGCTCTGCCTTTCAACGCCTACAACAAGTACGACACCAACCAGATGTTCATGACCTACGGCCGCGAACACCTGTTCCTTGGCCCCAGGACCACCCTCCACAACACCACCTGGTTCACTTATATTCGCCGCTTTCACCGCCGCAACAACGACGCTCTCAGCGGCGGCTCCCAGGTCGACGAGTGGAACAATCCGCACAGCGAGATCTTCGGCGACGAGATCGGCATGACCCAGGTTCTGCCGTTCAACACGGTCAGCGTCGGCGGCTATCTGCTGCACGAGGTCTACAACACCCGCAACATGTTCTATAACCCCGCGGACGGCGCCAGTGGTGCCAGACAGATCATCGGCAGGGGCACCAAGTTCCGCTCCGGCTACTTCCAGCAGGACGATGTCACCTTCTACGCGCAGGACGACATCCATCCCATTCCGCAGGTCCACATCATTCCCGGAGTCGCATTCAACGCCTTCGGCACCAACTACAGCGACCAGGCCGCCAACGACTTCAGCTTCGCCGCCGGCGTCACTCCTTCCACCCATTGCTCGCTGTATCCCACCGGGCACGATCCCTATCACAACCTCCTCGGCAGCCCCAACGCCACCGACCAGGGATCGATCTGCGGAGCGCACGAGAGCCGTTCCGCCCTGTCGCCCTCCATTGACGCCTCCGTGATGCCGACCGACTGGCTCACCATCTACGGCGGCTACGACACCACCTACCGCTCGCCCGAGTTCGGCGGCGGCGGCGGCCTCTTCCAGAAGGTCAATCCCGCCTACTACATCCTCGCAGAGGGTGCCTACGCGCAGTTTGGCGGCAAGGTGCACTTCACCAGCGCGCCGGTGCTCGGCAACTTCATCGCCGGCGTCAATTACTTCCACAACAGTTACAAAAATCAGGAAATCGACTCGGAAACGGCCACCGGCGTGGAGCTGACCAGCGGCGGAAACACCGCCTACCACGGTGTAGACGCCTTCTTTAACGCCGATCCCCGCAGCAACGTCCACTTCTTCTTCAATTTCGCGGGAGAAGCGGCGAACTTCACCACCTATGTCACCGGGGGTCCGGTCGATCAGTGCGGCAAGACTTCGAACCCCGCCGGCCTCGCCGCCGGATGCGCCTATTACAACAACCTGCCCGTATCCTATGTCCCGAATGTCACCGTGAATACGGGCATCTACTACGGCATCCAGCACCACGGCCACGAGCTCCTCGAGCCGCGTTTCTGGCTCCAGACCACAGGTTCGCAGCATCTCTGGTCCAACAACGGCGCGGGCGGCCCCACGACCCAGACCATGCCCGCCTACACCACCACGAACATGTCCTTCACCGCTCCCGTCCGTCTCGAGAAGCAGTCGGTCAATCTGGAACTGGACCTGCTGAACCTGGCGAACTCGAAGTACAACACCTACGAGTACGTCTCCAGCGGCGGCTATTTCCAGCCGCTCTTCCCCGACCCCAACAACGCTCCCACCGGCTACGTCAATGCCTATCCGGGAGCGCCCTTCACGGCCTACGGAAGCATCTCCTATCAGTTCTGAACAACTCCCGGGGCGGCCTGTCCAGACCGCTCCGGGATAACAGACTTGCACAACGTACCCCTGCCGCGATCAGACCTCTCCAGCGGCGGGGGATTTTTTTGCCCCAGCGAATACAGGACAAAACGCGCCGAAGCATCTTCTCGATTCGCACAGCAGCGAATCAGGAAGATGCTTCGGTTCAGCAAAGAATGTTGGTAGTGGTCAGCGGGCTGTCTGGGCCTGAGGAGCCTGCGCCGGAGCCTCCGGCTGCGGCGGAGCCGGCTTCTTCGGAGCCTCCTTTTTGGACGGCGCCAAAATCGCGTGCAGGGTGTTCCCTTCCATGCGTGGCATGAACTCAACCACGCACAGCTCGCCCACATCCTGAATCAGCCGGTTGATAATCGCGTATCCCAGTTCGCGGTGGGCCATCTGGCGGCCCCTGAAGCGCAGCGATGCCTTGACCTTGTCGCCTTCCTGCAGAAAACGGATCGCCTGGTTGCGGCGCGTCTCGTAATCGTGGTTGTCGATGGTCACCGAGAACTTCACTTCCTTCACGGTGATGATCTTCTGGCGCTTCCGGGCGGCGCGGTCGCTCTTCTCTTTTTCGTAAAGGAATTTGCCGTAATCCTGAATTCGGCAGACGGGAGGAACAGCGGTTGGCGAAACTTCCACGAGGTCCAGACCACGCTCACGAGCGATTTTGAGAGCCTCAAATGGAGCCAGGATTCCGAGTTGTTCTCCCTGTTCGTCGATCACACGCACTTCGCGGGCGCGAATTCGCTCGTTGATGCGGACAAACTGCTTCGCAGAACGCTTATCGATGGTTTCTTCTCCTTCAGCGCGGCGATACCGCGCGGCAATTCAGTATAGCAATGCTTTGAAATTGGATGCTGATTGTTTCGCACAGGAAATGATCCATTTTCCAGTACCGCCGGTAATGGGTCTTCTGTTATCGATCTGCAGTTACCTCGGCGTAACATTCTGTCTGCGAGTCGGCCGAATCGCCCAGCGCTCCGCAAATCCCCGCTTCTGTCAGCCCGTTCACCCGCGCCGCCACCAGGCGATTCGGCGGAACCGGCCTATCCACAGTCAGCTTCAAAAAATTATCCGTCACCGCCTCAGTCGTCGCGCTCCCCTCGTCCGTCTCCACGGTCACCGCCGAGACACTACTCTCGATAAACTGCGCGCGGAAGGCACGAAACTTCCCTTCCATCAGCACCCGCAGAGACGCCATGCGCTCCTTCACCGCAGCCGCCGGAACCGGATGCTGCCGATGCAGCTCCCACGCCGGCGTCCCCGGCCGCGCCGAAAAGGGAAACAAATGCAGATACGTAAACGGCTGCTCCGCGATGA
>JAJZNH010000676.1 GCA_021811745.1 Acidobacteriota bacterium | reverse complement strand
GAGGCTACCGTCCCCCGAATAAGATCTTTCGAAACTTGCCACCACCCCTGCCTAAAGTGAAGAATAAGCACGATGCGTACCCAACTTGTTTTTGCTCCCCTTGCCGAAATTGAGACTGAACTGCTGGTGGCTCTGGCCGCTGATGCTCAAACCGAGAAAACTCCGGATGCGAGGCCCGAGATTGTTTTGCTGACCTCCGATGCCGCGGTTCAGGCTGCTGCCGCGGCGGTGCTGGCGGCCGGCGAGTTCAAGGCAGGCGCAAATGAGACGCTGCTTTTGCACGCCCCGGGTGGCCTGGCCGCGAAACGGCTCCTGCTTGTCGGGCTGGGCAAGCGGGCCAAGGTGACGGTGCACGGCGCGCGGAACGCCGCTGGCACCGCAGTGCGCTTTGCCAAGCCGCGCGGTATTCGCGAGCTCGTTCTGGCAATGCCGGATTCGAATCTGCTGGCGCCCGAGGCCAGCGTGCGCGCTGTTGTGGAAGGCGCATTTGTAGGCGATTTTGACCCTGACACCTACCGCAGCGACCGCAAGGATCAGAGCGTGCAATTCTTCACGGTGGTGGCGCCGGCCGGTTCCGATCAGGGGGCGCTGGAAGCGGCACTCGCCGAGGGCGTGATTGTGGGCGAGAGCCAGAACTTCACGCGGGCGCTGGTCAATGAGCCCGGCAACAAACTCACCCCCACGATCCTGGGTCAGCGCGCCATGCTGATGGCCGGTGAGGTTGACCTTCGTTGCGAAGTGTTCTCCACCGAAGCGCTGCACGAACTGAAGATGGGTGCCTTCTGGAGCGTCTCGCAGGGCTCGGCAGAGCCCCCGGCGCTGATTGTGATGCGGTATGAGCCTGAGGGAGTGAATGACGGGCCGGTTCTGGGGCTGGTCGGGAAGGGAATTACCTTCGACACCGGAGGCATCTCCATCAAGCCGTCCGACAACATGGAGAAGATGAAGTACGACATGGCCGGAGGCGCGGCAATGATCGGGGCGATGCGGGCGATTGCCCTGCTCAAGCCAAAGATTCGCGTGATCGGCATTGTTTGCGCGGCGGAAAATATGCCCGACGGCAAGGCGCAGAAGCCCGGCGACGTGCAGACCGCCATGTCGGGCAAGACCATCGAGATCATCAACACGGACGCCGAGGGCCGGCTGGTGCTGGCCGACGGCCTGGCTTACGCTAAGCTACTAGGCGCGACTCACCTGATTGACGCCGCCACGCTCACGGGAGCCTGTGTGGTTGCCCTGGGCATGGTGAATGCCGGGGTCTTTTCCAACGACGATGCCACTTACGCGAAGTTCGAGCAGGCGTTAGCTGTCTCCGGGGAGAAGTTCTGGCGGCTGCCCCTGGGCGAGGAGTATGCCGACATGATCAAGTCGGAGATCGGCGACATCAAGAATACCGGCGGACGCTGGGGCGGAGCCATCACGGCCGCCGAGTTTCTGCACGCCTTCGCCGAAGACACGCCGTGGATTCATCTGGACATCGCGGGCGTGGCCTGGGTGGAAGATGCGCGGCCCTATATCGCCAAAGGGCCCAGCGGCATCGGGGTGCGCTCGATCCTGGAGTGGGTGAGAAGTTTCTAGACATCAGCTTTCAGACATCAGCTTCCAGCTCTCAACTTTTCGCGTTGAACTTTGCGCGCTTCGGATACGGGAGCGCAAGCCGCCGTCGCGATCTCTCCGCCGCGGTGTTTCTCTTTTCTCTTATCAGAACAAATCGGATTCCTCTCATTGCGGTACGCGGCAATGAAGTTGCGCCGGGTTATGCCGATGTAGGAGATGGAAGGGACTCCGGCCCTGCCGCGTGGGTCGCTGCGTCGGCGGCGCCGCGACGGCAGAGGCGTCTGCGTGGGAAAGAATCGTGGGCGTGACTGTCATGACGGATTGCATGGAACGGTCGGAGACTGCGCATGCGGATGCGGGTGGCAGCCGCGTTCATTCGGTGCAAGGAGGGCAGGCATGATCGCCATTCTGGGCATTTTGCTGGTTTTTGCCGCAGTGATCGGCGGCTTTCTCCTGGAGAAGGGCCACATCATGGTGCTGATGCAGCCGGCCGAGGCGCTCATCATTGCCGGCGCGGCTACGGGTACGCTGCTCACCGCCAATCCGGCGCACATTCTAAAGGCGGTGGCAAAGGGATTGGTGGGCGTCGTAAAGGGCTCGCCGTTCAGCAAGGAGCGCTACTTGAGCACGCTCAGGATGATGTACCAGTTTCTTAACAAGGTGCGGAAGGAGGGCTTCCTGAGTGTGGAGATGGATGTGGAGAAGCCCGCCGAAAGCGCGATCTTCAAGAACTTTCCCGAGTTTCTCAACGACCATCATGCCGTGAATTTTCTATGCGACACGCTGCGCACGGCGATCACCGGGGGCGTGGAGCCGTTCGACATGGACCAGATGATGGATCTGGATATGGAGGTGCATCACCGCGCAGCGATGCAGCCCGTGACCGCGCTGACGACAGTGGCCGACGCGCTGCCGGGACTGGGCATTGTGGCCGCTGTCTTGGGTGTGGTCATTACCATGGGCGCTCTGGGCGGCCCGCCTGAGGAGATTGGGCACAAGGTGGCGGCGGCGCTTGTAGGTACATTTCTGGGCATCCTGCTCTGCTACGGTGTTGCCGGTCCGCTCAGTTCCAACATGAGCAAGGCCGCCGGCGAACACAACGAATACCTGCATGTGCTGCGCGTACTGCTGCTCGCATTTCTCAAGGGCTCAGCTCCGATGATCGCCGTCGAGATGGGACGTCGCGCGATTCCCGCGCATGTGCGGCCCAGCTTCGACGAGATGGAGAGAATCTGCAAGGGTGGCGCAGCTTCCACCGAGCCGGCTGCGGCGTAGAATTTGCAAGCCTGCTTTGGAGATCGAGGCGCAATGGCAGCCAAGGATCAACCGGTCATCATCGTCAAGAAGAAAGGCGACCACGCCGGCCACCACGGCGGCGCCTGGAAAGTTGCTTACGCCGATTTCGTCACCGCCATGATGTCGCTGTTCATCGTGCTGTGGTTGATGGGTTCCAGCGAGAAGGTGAAGCGGGCCGTGGCCGGCTACTTCAACGATCCCCGGGGCACCGCCAGTCTGATGGGCACCACGATGACCGGCACCGGCGAGACGGTAACCATGGCAACCAACGACAATCTGCAACGGCTCAAGCAAAAGCTGGAGCAGGAGATCAAAGCGAGGAAGGACCTCCAGAAGCTTTCCAGGCAGATTGAGATTACCATCACGCCCGAGGGGCTGCGTATTGAGTTGCTGGAGGACCGCAACGGCACTTTTTTCCAAAGCGGCAGCGCGCACTTGAGCGGAAATGGACAACAATTGCTGGCCCTGCTGGCCATGGAGTTGAAGACGCTGCCCAACAAACTGCTGATCGAGGGGCACACCGATGCAACGCAATACTCTCAGGATGCCAATTACACGAACTGGGAGCTTTCGGCGGACCGCGCCAATGCGGCGCGCCGGCTGCTGCAGGCCGATGGGGTGCGGCGCGATCAGGTGACTCAGGTGCGGGGCTACGCTGATCAGCTTCTGCGCGTCAAAAGCAACCCGTATGATCCGTCCAACCGGCGCATCTCCATTCTGGTGAAGAATGATGACCAGGCTCCGTCGAGAAATCTCTCCATTCCGCGCGTGGCGGCGGCAACGCCGGTTGCTCCGGGAGCCGCGGCCGGAAGCAACGCGGCCAAGCCTTCCCCGGCAACACCGCTCACTAGGCCAGGTTCAGCGAGCGAGCCTTCGGCGCCACGATCCGGAATGAAGAAGTAGAGTGTTAGCGATGCGCGGTCGGGGATGGCTCTCGTTTACAGAACACAAACACGCACCGCAGACCCTGCGGTGGTGGATGGTGTACTCTGGTTGCGGATTGGAAAGCGTTTACCAGGAGTGCACTCTTCATGACCATCGTTGCCGGTGTTGATTTTGGTACACTCAGCGTTCGCGTTACCCTCGTCGATAGCAGCAAAGGCCCCATCGGCACCGCCTCGGCCAACTACCCGTTGCACCGCCGCCGCGAAGATCCGAACTACGCCACGCAGTCTCACACCGACCAGATGACCGCACTGGCCGCGGCCACCCGCGAAGTGCTCAAGAGCACGGGCGTGAAGGGAGACGACGTTGCGGCCATCGCGCTCGCCACCACCGGCTCCAGTGTCATTCCTGTGGGCGAGGGGCTCGAACCGCTCGACGAGTACTATCTGTGGTGCGATCATCGCGCCTTTGCCGAGGCCCAGGAGATCACGGAGACGGCCCACGCGCTGGGCTTTGAAGGCATCGAATGGTGCGGCGGCGTCTACTCGCACGAGTGGGGATTTTCAAAGCTGCTGCACTGGCTGCGCCACAATCCCGAGAAGCGCGCGCGCCTTGTCACGGCGCTGGAGCACTGCGACATGGTGGCGGCCACGCTGAGCGGAGTGACCACCGTTGGTGCCCTCAAGCGCAGTGTCTGCGCTATGGGCCACAAATGGATGTGGAACCCCCTATGGGGCGGGCTGCCGCCCGAGGAGTTTCTGGTGGCCGTGGACCCGCTGCTGAAGGGCGTGCGCGCCAAGATGGGCGGCGAATACCTGACCAGCGATCATCTGGCCGGGCATCTTACGTCGAAGTGGGCCGAAGCGCTCGGTCTGCGCGCGGGCATTCCCATTCCGGTGGGCGCATTTGACGCGCACTGGGATGCTATCGGCTCGAACATTCGCGAAGGTGATGCCGTCAATGTGGTCGGTACGTCCACCTGCGTCATTGGCATTGCGCACGAGGCGCAACTGGTGCCGGGCGTCTGCGGCGTCGTGCCGGGCAGCGTGCATCCGAAGTGCACGGGCATCGAGGCGGGCCTCTCAGCAGTCGGTGACATTTTTGATGCCATCGCCAAGCGCGCCGGGACAAACGTGGCCGCACTCTCCGCTGGGTTGGAGGCTTACAAGGCTGGCCAGACAGGTTTGCTGCGGCTGAGCTGGGACAACGGCGACCGCACCGTGCTGGTGAACCCCGAACTGGGCGGCGTGACGCTTGGCTGGAACCTGGTGCACACCGCGCAGGACGAATTGTTCGCGTCCATCGAGGGAACGGCCTTCCACACGCGCATCATTCTGGAGCGCATGGCTCAGCATGGCGTGCGCATTGATCGCGTCATTAACGCCGGTGGTGTTCCGCAGAAGAATGAGGTGCTCAACCGCGTCTACGCGAACGTGCTCAACAAGCCGGTGCTGGTGCCGGCGGGAATTCCGACGAGTCTGGGCTCGGGGATCTTCGCGCTGCTGGCGGCCGGAGCCTACAAGACCATTGAAGAGGCGCAGGCTGCGGTCTGCCTGCCCTTCCGCACAGTTGAACCCGATCCCAAGGCTGCGGCGGTTTACGAGCGGCTCTACCCGCACTATCGCGACGTGTACTTTGCATTGGGCACACGCGCAGCAAAGCCGCTGATGCTGGGCGCGGTTCTGCCGGAACTGAGGAAGATCGCGGCCGAGGCGCGTCAGGCAGAGTGAGCTTTTGTTGCCGGGCGCCGCGGGACCTGTATTGCAGCGGCCACCAGAAAAAGCGGCGCGGCCCTTGCAGGGGGCCGGCGTGATCGGGTCCGAGTGATGGCGCGGCTCAGGTCTCCGTACCCGCCGCACCATGACCAGCGCCTCGCGCTGACCGTTCTGCAGGTGCGGCAGCACCGGCAGTGCCTCAATCGAGACGCGGGGCGAGAGCCACTCGAGTGCCGAGCGCACCGTCCAGGGAACCGGCGGCTG
>JAJZNH010000574.1 GCA_021811745.1 Acidobacteriota bacterium | reverse complement strand
AGGGAGACATGGAGCGAGAACAATACCGAGGCATTCCAGGGGCTGCACAATAAGCGCAAGCGGATCTTGCTGGTGTTCGATGAGGGCTCAGCCATCCCGCGCAGCGTGTGGGACGTGGCCGAGGGGGCGCTGACCGACGAGGAGACGGAGATCATCTTCATCGTCTTCGGCAACCCAACGCAGAACGGCACGCCCTTTGCTGACGCGTTCGGGATCAACGCTCACCGCTGGGTGACGCGCCACATCGACTCGCGGACCGTCCCAGGCACGAACAAGGGGCAAATCCAGCGCTGGCTTGAGGACTATGGCGAGGACAGTGACTTCTTCCGTGTTCGCGTTCGGGGCGAGTTCCCGCGGGCCGGCGGCTTGCAGTACATCGCTCAGGATCTGGTGGCGCAAGCCCGGAAGCGCAAATGCGAGGCGGATGGGTACAAGATAATGGCGGTGGATGTCGCCCGATCTGGCTACAACCAGACGGTAGTAGGCGTGCGGCAGGGGTTGGTATTCCACATCCTAGCCAAGTGGCGCGGGCTGTCGATCCCGGATCAGAGCGGCCGGATTGCCCAGTTGATCATGGATGAGGACCCGCGCTACATCATCATTGATGGCGATGGCATCGGCGGAGCGGTGGCAGACCATCTGCGGATGCTGCTTCCCAAGCCGCACACACCGAGGAGCGAGTGGCCGAAGACGGCGCTCACCCGCTGGTTTACCACGCATCCCTGGTTCACGGTGCAGGAGTTCCACGGCGGGGCACCACCGGCGGACAAGTTTATGTACTTCAACAAGCGGGCGAATGTATGGGGCGATATGAAGAAATGGCTGGAGTTAGGCCAGATTGACGATGATCCTGAACTGGAGCGCGACCTGACCGGCCTGATGTATGACACGGACAACCCGAAGTCGGTGATCAAGTTGGAGCGGAAGGAAGACATGCGCGATCGGGGGATCGACTCGCCGGACTGTGCGGACACGCTGGCGATGACGTTTGCCGGATTGCCTACGCCGGAGACGCGGGATGAGAAGGTGAAGAAGCAGCAGGCGGCGATCAAAGACCCTCTTGCACTGCATTTTGCCAGGCTGGCCGAGACGGAGCGCCGGCGGAAAGCCAAGGAGCCGTTGCAGTACTGGCAATAAGGACTTGACGGCGAGGTCTCTGAGATGCCTAATGGATGCATGGTTGGATGGCTCAAGACGTACCTGTGCAAGCTGCTGGGGTTAGAGGCGCTGCAGGCACGCGTAGCTGAGTTGGAGCAGCGGATCGCCAAACAGGACACCGAGATGCGCGACCTGATGCAGACGGCTGACCGGCACGAGGCTGAGTTGGGGCGCCGGGCCAAGACCAAAAGTGTTGTGGGCGAAAGCTCCACATGGGAGGATGTGCAGCGGCGCTTCCTTCAGGATGCAAGAAACTTCGAAGAGGTGAGAAATGGGCGCATTTAGCGGGTATAAGGGTAGCTGGGGGAAGGGTTACCTCAGCGGGCGCGGCAAGCAGCCGGGCAATGAAACGAGGTCCAACCTCAGCCAGCAGGATCTGGAAACGGAAAAGGAATACCCGGAAGAGGGCCGCGCGAAGATCGAGGATCATCTGACCGAGCGGCACGCTGAGACGGGCCATGCGCACAGCCACATCGAGCACCACGGCGATGGCCGGCACACCTCGCATCACATTGACGAGGAAGGCCGCCTGAGCGGGCCGGTGGAGCACGAGTCCACCGAAGACATGAAATCTCATCTGGACCAGTTCGATGGTGATGGCCCGGATGACAACGGCATTGACGACGAGGATGAATAACCATGGCTCTCCCCAAAGGAACACTAAACCTACAAGAAGAAATCCGCGCTCTTGAAGAGCGAGTCAGCAACCTGGAGTCCGTGTGCTACCAAAAGCCTGCGGAAACTCCGGCCCAACCGGAAGATGGCTCAAAAGAGCCCGAAAAGTCCCTTACAGATGAAAAACCAGCGTGTTGACCTTGGCCGCAAGGGCGGCTTCGAAGTGAAGAAGGGTGCGCTGCACGAGATGCTGCACGTACCCGAAGGTGAGAAGATCGGGCACGCTCGGATCAAAAAGGCGTCGAAGAGCTCGAACCCGCTTCTGCGGCGCCGGGCGATTGCCGCGCTCGGGCTCACCAGCATGCACCACGGAGCATAGATGGCAGAGCTGCCAGCACTGTACCCGCAGAGTCAAGGGGTGGTTTCGGCTGAGGGCGATGCGGAGACGCGCTCCAAACCGAAACTGACCCCGATTGACTTTGAGCAATACGACTTCGTTCCGGGCGCTCGGGCTCCCTGGCGCTGCTCTCCTGAGGCGTGCTATGGGCCCGATGAGCTTGGCTACCTGCGCGGGGCGATTGACGACCTGATCGCTCATGCGGACAGGGCCGACGACGCGGCGCGGATCTGGGAAGTGCTCCAAGCCTGGGAGCAGAGACTGTTTCGGCGGAACTACCACTTCCTGAACGTTGGCCGCAAGGGTTGGGGCATGTTTGGCGGCTCTTCGGGAACGACGGGCGCGAGCATTCTGCAATCGCAGAACAGCATGAAGCTCTTCAGCGTCAACGTCTATGGCGCGCGGCATAAGAAGATTGTGGCGCTACTCAGCCGGGAGGTTCCTCCGGTCGAGGTTACCGCGGCAGACGATGAATCGCCGATGGACAGCGCTGCAGCGCAGGAAGCAGTGCCCTACCTGAAAGCGTTCCGAGAGCAGGCGCAACTGCGCAAGCGGATTGCGGATGCTGCGGGTTACCTGTACACGGACGGGCAAGCGGTGTTCCTGACCTACACGGTGGCGGACCAGGCGCGGTACGGAACAGAGTTGGATGAGCATGGAGAGCCGGTTCCGGGACGCCGCGAAGAGGTTGAGGTCTTCGGCAAGCTGGAGCGCAAGTTCCCGATCATGGCGGACAATCTGTCGGACATGGGTTGGGTACGGGTATCGCGGGAGCGGAACATCAACCAGTTGCAGGCGCGGTATCCGTGGATTCGGGAGCGCATCTCCGGTGGCGCGAACATGGATGCGATGGGCCAGCTTGACCGAATGGCCCGAGCGAATGTGCGCCTGGCAGTGCAGGCATCCAGTACGAGCGGCGAGGCGTACAACCAGGACACAACCGAGTCCGTGTTCTTCTTCCGCCCGGAGCAGTATGAGGGCATCCATGACCCGGACACCCGCGAGATCTTCTACGAGAACTTCCCGGATGGGCTGGAAGTCTGGACGGCTGGCGGCGAGATTGCGCTGGTGCGTAATGGCCGGATGGATGGTCCGCTAGGACACGTGAGCGAAGCGCAGGCGTCTACGGGGGATGGGCAGAACCGGGAGCGCATTGGAACGAACTACATGCCCATCCAGAAGGTGCTGAATGCGACCATCTCCCTTCAGGACCGATACATCCGCGGGGGTGTGGCGCGGCGGTACGCAGGCGAGCCGGTCATCGACGTGGAGGCGCTCAACTTCCAGTCGAATGACCCTGCCAAGATCACGCCCTTTGATCTCACCTACTGCATTGAAAAGGGCATAGACCCGGCGAGCGCCACCTTCGTTGAACAGGTAGTGCCTCCGAACGAAACGATCTTCGCGTACATCCAATGGCTGATATCGGCTGTCCCCGCTGAGATGGATGGCGGCAGCCCCGCAGTGTTTGGGCAGGATGCGGACGGGGTGTCAAAGGGAACGTTTGGAGAAGCGCGGCTGGACCGCGATCAGGCGTTGCAGGTCTTCTCGCTTCCGTGGCAGGCATTGGCGGCGGCAACTGCTGACATCAGCGCCCAGGCGATTCACAGTGCGGCGGAGAATCGCATATCGGATTTCACGGTTGGCTTGCAGGGTGAGCGGGTGCGTGTGCGGGTAGACAAGCTTCAGGGTGAGGTTCTGGTCTGGTCTACGTCCACGGAGATTCCGCCGACGCTGGCCGAGCAGCAGGCTGAAATCGGCCAGATGCTTCAGTCCATGGGGCAGGTACCGTTCTACTCGCAGGTTCTAAACGATCCTCGCAACCTTGAAATTATCCGGCGCATGCCCAGCCTGAGCGGGCTGCACATCCCCGGTATGGATGACCTTGAAGCCCAGATGGCTGACAACCAGAAGCTTCTGAGCGAGTCGCCGCTGCCCAACCCGCAGGTAGAGATGCTCAAAGAGCAGTTGATGCAAGCCGACATGCAACTGGCGCAGGCGCAGCAGATGGGCGACGTCCAGACGATCAACGCGTTGGCGCCGCAGATTCAGCAGATGAGCCAGCAGATCCAGTCTTTGCCCCCGCTGATATCGACCTGCCCGGTGCCGCAGGACGCCAGCCAGAACCATTCCATCCGGGCAGCCGTGGCGCTGGCGGCGCTGAACTCGGCCAAGGGACGGGCCGCCCAAGAGGGCAATCAGCAGCAGAAGGCCGGATGGCTAAACCTGAAGCTGAACTGGGAAGAACACACGCAGATGGCGCAGAAGCTGATGCCGCCACCGGCGGTGGAGATGAGGGCCAACATGACGCTGGACCCGACCAAGCTTCCTCCTGATGCGCAGGCCATTGCCTTCGAGAAGCTGGGCATCCAGATGCCGCCGTTCGTGTTGCAGCCGCAGGAGCAGACGCACGAGATCACGCAGGAGAGCGAAGGTCTTGACCCGGAGAGCGGCGTGCCGGTCAAGCGCAAGGTCAGCGTGGTAGGAAAGCCGCTGAATTAGGAGACAAGGGAGAGCGTATGGAGACAATGGAAGCAGTACTTGAACAACCGCAGTCAACAGGCTCCGATGTAGCGCAGGGATCGACCCAGGAATCATCCCAGCCGAGCGAGCAGGACCAGCGGCGGCAGGAAGACCGCGAATACTCCGCGTGGCTCAAGAGCCTGCGCGATGACCCGGACGCGGGCAAGCACTATCGCCGGATCAAGGACGACTCCCGGCGCATGATGGCGCTCTCGGGCATTGAGCCCAAAGGGATTGATGGCGTCCGCGAGAAGTACTCGACGATCAACGGGATAGCCTACGGGGAAGCTAAAGGTCTGGATGCGGTCAACGCCATGCAGGGGGCCTTGGCGGAGTCCCAGACCGTGCTGGATGGCTTGGCGCAAGGCAACATGGAGGCTCTGAACGAAGAGCAGCAGGAGGGTCTGCTGCGCATGACGCCGGCTCTCCTGGACCGTTTGGCCGAGTCATCGCCGGAGGAGTATGCCTCAGCAGTGTTGCCTCACTTTGTGGAGGCACTTCGAGGTTCGGACCTTTCCACGGCCTACGCCGGAATCGTGGAAGCGCTGAGTGAGAAAGCTCCGACATGGCTCAGGGAGGACCAGAAGGCGCAATGGACCAATGAGCGGCTCCAGCGCGTGATCCAGCACGTGACCCGGATGGGGCAATGGTTTCAGGCGCAGGAAGAGCGGGTTCAGAAGCTCGGAGCCGAGGGAGGCAAGTCAGCGGCCGGCAAGTTGGCGCAGGCGGCGGAGTCCAAGCCGAGCGAAAGCTTCGCGAACCCGGATTTCTGGTCGCAACAGATCTTCCCGGAGACAGAAAAGCACGCTTCACAGACGTTTGCGAAGGACTTGCGGCCCTGGACGGAGAAACTGGCGAAAGCGGGAATCAAAGCGACACCTGTGTCGTCGAATCGCGACGATGCTCCCGCCCTCTTCTCGGCGGTCGGTCTGAAGCCGGGCAAGCTGGAGGACCGCCCCGCACCCGCCGCCCGCTCCCGCTTCAGCCCCGGCCGCCGGGAGAAACCGGCCAGAGCGCTTCCGCATCCCGGCCG
>JAJZNH010000745.1 GCA_021811745.1 Acidobacteriota bacterium | reverse complement strand
GGTTTCGAGACGCATCGATCACGATCAAACGAATGCCGGGCGTAAACGCGCGAGTGAGCGGCTCCGCGCACTGGCGGCGGTCATGCTCACGCTGGCGTCGTGCATGCCCCCAGGCTTAGCCCAGCAGACGGTGCCCCCGAGCAAAGAGAAGGACGCGTCCAGCCTGCCAGCGGCCCCGGCTCCGACGCTCACTCAGCCGTTTGACCTGCGCCAGACTGAGCGCGATTTTTCAAAGCCCCCCGGAGGTTTTCACGGGCTGGGCGACCCGATCCTCTGGTGGCGCCCCACGACCATCGACAAGGCCAGCTTCACCAATTCGGTGCGGCTTGAGGACCTCGTCAAGGACGGCAAGATCTACTTGAGCCTTTCAGACGCGATCGCGCTGGCCATTGAGAACAACTACGACATTGCGATCGCGCGCTACAACCTGGACATCGCGGACACCGATATTCTGCGCACCAAGTCCGGAGCCCTGCCTCTGGGAGCGCCCTCCGGCCTGGTTACCGGCACGCTGGGCGGTTCGGCTTCGACATTAACCACCGGCGGCGGACCGGGCGGGACGACGGTCGGTTCAGGCGGCGCCGGATCCGGCGTTAGCGGATTGACGCTGACCACCGCCGGAGCCGGTCCACTTCCGGCAGTGGAGGACCCCGCGCTGACGGGAAACATTCAGTTCGAGCGGGCCAGAGTGCCCCAGGAGAACATCCTCTTTTCCGGTGGCTTGCCCACGCTGACCACGAACACCGATACCTACAACGTCGGTTATACGCAGGGCTTTATCACGGGGGCGTCGCTGAACGTCGCACTCACGAACCAGAGGATCACGACCGACAATCCCTTCCAGATTTACAGCCCGTTGCTCAACTCCGTCTTCAAGGCGACACTTACCCAGCACCTGCTGCAGGGTTTTGGTATCTGGATGAACAAGCGCTTTGTTTACCAGGCAATGAATGACCGCCGCATTACCGACTCATCATTCCGCCAGCAGATTCTCTACACCGTGAACCAGGTGGAGACTATCTACTGGGGGCTGGTACAGGCGTATGAGGACGTGCAGGCCAAGGAGCACGCCCTCGATCAGAGCACCAAGCTGCTGGCCGACAATCAGAAGCAGTTGCAGATCGGCACCATGGCGCCCCTCGACGTCGTCAATGCCGAATCGAGCGTCGCCACTGACAAACAGGCGCTCATCAGCTCTCAGAGCGCGCTGAACTATCAGCAGCAGATCATCAAGCAGGCCATTGCCCGCAATCTGAATGACCCGGTCCTCGAAAAAGCTCCCGTGATTCCCACCGACCGCGTGAGCCTCAACGAGATTCCCGAGGAGACGTCGCCGGTCGATAATCTGGTGAAGACGGCCTTCAAAAACAGGCCGGAACTCGAGCAGGCCATGCTCACCCTGCGCAACGATGAGATCACGCTGAAGGGCGCGCGTAATAACCTGTTGCCCACGCTGGACGTCTTTGGCTTCTACGGCTCCTCCGCGCTGGGCGGCGCTCAGAGCCCCAGCGCGCTCGACTTTAAAACCCAGGAACCCTATCCCCCGGGCACATTTCCGGAACATGGTTACGGCGAAGTGTTGACGAACCTCTTCAACAGCTCCGCGCCCGACAAGGGCGTAGGCTTCAACCTCACGGTTCCGCTCCGCAATCGCCAGGCGCAATCCGTGCAGCAGCGGTCGTTGATGGAGTATCGCCAGGCCGAGTTGCGGCTGGCGCAGCTCTATACACAGATTCGCATGCAGGTGGTGAACGCCAAGTACGCGCTCACCAATGACCGCGCGCAGGTGCAGGCAGCTCTCGCAGCCAGGGACTTCAGCCAGCAGAGCCTCGATGACGAAGAGAAAAAGCTGCGGCTGGGCGCCTCCACCACCGCCAACGTCATGCTCCAGGAGCGCAATCTGGCTGCGGCGGAAGACAATCTGATTGCGGCGCATGCGACCTTTGCCAAAGATCGCGCGAGCCTCTATCAGACGCTCGGCACAACGTTGCAGGAGTATGGCATCAACCTGACCGACGCCGCAACAGGAGATGTGAATAATAACCCGATGGTGCCGGGAGTGCAGGTGGCCAAGCCGGGGAACGAGCCATCGATGACCCCGCCGCACGAAGAGTAATCCTGTCGCATCTGCGACACAAATCAGGCCCGGCGGCGCGCCGGGCCTGCTCATTATAGGGATGAAACCGATCTTGCGGAAGAGGACGGCTACCTTTCCGCCACCATGTCCAGAAGCTGAAAGAACTCGGGAAAGCTGATCGCCGCCGATTCCGCGCCTTGAATCAGCGTCTCGCCTTCGGCCCGCAGAGCCGCCACGCTGAAGGCCATGGCAATACGATGGTCGCTTCCGGAGTCGATTGCGGCGCCATGCAGGCTTTGGCCGCCCGGCACGTCCAAACCGTCCTCGAACTCGGCCACCTCAGCGCCCATGGCGCGCAGATTTTTTGCCACCAGCGCGATGCGGTCCGACTCTTTCACGCGCAGTTCCCTGGCATCGCGGATACGGATGCCACCGCTGGTGTAGGGCCCGATCGCCGCCAGCACCGGCAACTCATCGATAAGCTGGGCCGCCAGCCCGCCGCTCACCTGCGTCGATCCAAGCCCTTCGGCGGGCGCCGTTACCTGCACCGTGCCGACCAGCTCACCGTGCTGTTCCTCGAGATTCAGGACGCTGACGTTGGCGCCCAGCGCCGTGAGCACGTCAAGCAGCGCCGCACGGGTAGGGTTCAGTCCCAGCGAGTCAATCACAAGCCCTGAGCCGGGAAAAAGAGCCGCGGCACACAGAAAAAACGCAGCCGAGGAGATGTCGCCGGGGACGACGGCGTCGATAGCGTGGAGGGCTCGGCCTTCCCCACCTGTAATCGCCACGAATTCCACTCCGCGCTGCACTCTGGCGCCAAAGGCCCTCAGCGCAAGCTCACTATGGTCGCGGGTACGGACGGCCTCCCGAACCGTGGTGACGCCGGGAGTTTGCAGGCCGGCGAGCAGGATGCAGGTCTTCACCTGCGCGCTTGGCACCGGCGTGGTGTAATCGATGGGCCGCAACGGCGCGCCATCAATCGTCACCGGCGCGTGACCCTCCGTGAGGGTGAGCCGGGCGCCCATCGCTTCCAGCGGTTTGCGGATACGTTCCATGGGGCGGCGCGAAAGGGAAGCGTCCCCGGTTAGCGTAAAGCGGCCCTCCTGCGGAGCGAGCAGACCCGACATCATGCGCATGGTTGAGCCGGAGTTGCCGCAGTCCAGCGGGGCGAGCGCCGGCGTTACGCGCCCCGCCACGCCGGTGATTTCGATTGCGTTTTCATTGGTTTTATTGACTTTTGCGCCCAGCGCCTGCATGCAGGCCAATGTCGAGGCGCAGTCGGCGCCAGTCGAAAAATTACTGAACCGGGAGACGCCTTCGGCAAAGGCTCCGAGCATGGCATAACGGTGGCTGATCGATTTGTCGCCCGGCAGGCGCAGGCTTCCAAAGACATTTCGGGCGGGGCGGATAAGGCGTTCTTCGGCGGCAGTGTGCAAAGGATCTCCCACTAGGACTGGCGTCACATTTGAGTGTACCGAATCGGGTGCGGGAACATCGGAATGCTGGTGGCCGGGGATTCGGGTGCCCGCGGCCGCTTCCGGCGAGGAGCGCCGATGAAGCCGAGATGGCTGAGATTGGACCGTTTGCGGCTTCGCCGAGTCGCAGCGGCGATAAGGCTCGCCACCCGCCAGGATCTCATTCTGGCTTACCCGCGTACAGGGCAATTTCTCCCCTCAGATGCCGCATCGCAGGTTTCCAATTGCATGCAGTGCAGGCCTGGATTCGGACAATTCCGGGCGGATGATGCATCCACAAGTCTGGCGCATGACCGGCCCCTGCCCCTTCGGAGCCTGAGCGAAGGCGGCTCAGTTAAATTCTATGAGAAGCTGAATTCTAGCGGTTTATTTCTATGAAATTCTATGTGATACGCTTTGTGCCAAACGTCAGGAGGATGCCAAAACAAAGAAATCTAACCTGATTTAACCCCCCAAATTCTCCTGCTGCCACCATGATCTGTAGACTCCGCTGCGTCCCTCTGGTTTGACCCGCACCGGCAGGACCGATTCCGCCGCGCCGATTCTCCTTCGCTCCGTTCGGAAAATTAAACATAACCTTCGGAAAGATATGGAAAGGCAGGACATTCTCCAATCGGGTTGACCGCTTAACGAGCGCGAGGGCGGCCGGCTTTGAGGCGGAATTGCCGGACATGAGTCGGCGCTGTCCTTTACGGCTGAAGGCGGCTTTCAAGCTGAACGCCTTTTCAAGGGAAATTTTTACCGGGCCGATAACTGTAAATTTACTTGCCAACGAAAAGTATGAAGGGCGAGAGTCGCGTACAGTTTACTGGCCAAGAGGAGGTTTCTTTACGGGTAGGGAATGTATGTCGATTCATTGATTCCTGCAGTTCTAGTTGGTTAGCGGCGTAAGCTGGCATATTCCCCATTTCGCTCTGGTGCAACAGGGCGGGAAATTTCCCCAAAGTAGTGCTACTGTCTATCATTTTCACGCACTCATTACTCATGTAACTCTTGTATTTTCAACAGATTTTCCGGCGTAGGTGATAAGATTCGGAGCCCGGAAAAAGACCCCTGGGACATGGGACATCGTGAACGAAAAGAAGCCAGAAGAGCTTCGAAGACGTGACCCCTAAGTGATTGCAATTGAAGACCTGTTCCTTCATTGCTCGGGCTGAAATCGAGTCCGGCCATGAATGAGATGACCCAACAACGCATTTAAGAGGAGGCTTTCAAAATGATCGGTTTGACCAGTGGCTTGGCGCGCATGACCCGCAAGTGGAGTGCGCCCATCCTCGCGCTAGCCGGCATCATCGGGCTGGCGATATTTTGTTCAAGTGCGGCGGCCCAGAGCGGCGCCGGCTCAATTCAAGGCACAGTGACAGATTCCACCGGAGCGGTGCTTCCGGGGGCGACCATCAAGGTGGTCAATCAAGCTACCAACGTAGCCGGCAGCGCAAAATCAAATAGTGTCGGATTCTACCAGGTGCCAGCTCTGTTTGCAGGCACCTATACGCTGACGGTCAGTGCACCAAATTTCAAGACTTACAAGACCAGAATCCAGCTCCTGGTCGCACAGGCTGCGGTGATCAACCCGGTGATGACCGCCGGGTCAGTCACGCAACAGGTCCAGGTATCGGCGAATGCCGTGCAGCTCACAACGACTGATAACGGCACCATCACCTCCACCCTGGAAAACCAGAGAATCAATCAGCTCCCGTTGAATGGACGCGTGTTGTCAACCCTGATCAGCATGACCACGCCGGGATATGAAGGCAGCAGCGCCGGCGGTACCAGGATCAACGGTCTTTCGGGTGAAGCGCTGGAGTATGTTGCCGACGGCGCACCGCTGGTCAACCGCCAGTTCGGCGGCACCAACACCGCGCAAGCGCAGGAACCCGATCCGGACTCAGTGCAGGAGGTCCGCGCCGAAACCACCAACGCCAGCGCAATGTATGCCACGCCGGGCACGGTCGTCATGACCACCAAGTCCGGCACCAACCAGGTACATGGATCCTTGTTTGAGACGGCGCGCAACAACGCCCTCGGCATCGCCAAGGTCCGCCAGAACCCGGCGAACTTCTCCGCGCCTGAGTACATCCGCAATGAGTTCGGTCTCTCCGCTGGGGGCCCGATTGTTCTTCCTCATATTTACCACGGAAAAAACAAGAGTTTCTGGTTCGCCGCCTACGAAA
>JAJZNH010000492.1 GCA_021811745.1 Acidobacteriota bacterium | reverse complement strand
CGTTGCATATAGCAACCCTGATGATAGCCAACCTGATCCCCGGCCAAATTTAGATGCGTCGGCCCTGGTCCCAAGATCTCTCAAGCTTGTCCCAAGTGGAACGAAGAATCCCTCCATCCAGGCTCACACGCACAATCGTCGGGCTACAGAGAAATTGAGTTGCAGACCGTTGCGATGCTGAGGCAGGCCACAGCCATAGCAACCTCAGGAGGCATATGTCCACAGGGTGCTTGCGGTCCATGAGAAGGTTGCCTACTTCTTCAGCACTCGTTGGAGGGCCGATTCAAGCAGGCAAGATCATCTTGCCCTAACATGTGCAGGTTCCATAGGACGACAAGCGCAACGAAGAATGCGCTGGCATGCAGTAGGGAGTCAATTGGGTTCATGCGCTGGATGGCAGGTGCCGGGCGGGACAAAGGCGGCTTCACCCCCGACGACTCTTCCAATTCTGAAAGGCCAAAGGCCGGTCGGGATGGAGATGTTGCAGGGCATTCGGCAGGCAGGCCGCGCCGACCTCCCCGCTGAGGTGAGCAGCTCTTATCTTACAATGCGAGACTCTGGAAGAAGCGTACCGCAATGAGAATCGATACTCCGCCATGCTCACCGAAAGACCAGCGGATGACGCGGTGTCGTAACGGCTCGGCTTTTGCTTGGAAGAGAACCTGTTGGTGGCATCCCGCAACTCAGCCAGGCAAGGAAATTAGCGATGCTTCAGGCAGTAATCCTCTTATTTTGCAACCTTTTGGACCGCCTCATTGGATATAATCCGTGGCGCCTATGCTTCAGCCGGTACTCTCGCCCAATCATGGCAAGAGCAGCTAAGCTGTTTCCGGAAGAGTTTCTCCGCGGATTCGGGGGTCATCCATACCAGGTTGCGCGCATGGCAAACTCATGCACCATCTGCACGATCATCTATAATTCATCGGAAGACGACCGCCAGCGCAGCCGGTTGTTGAGTAGGCGCGGCAGGTCAGGAGAGGCGTTTCACCTGAAGGGATGCTTTCAGTACGAGGTCTAGAAGCATCGCACCCAAGAGCCAAATAAGCGGCGAGTCATGTGTGGACCGGCGGTCTGGAAACGGCGGCAGGTCACAGGGAGGTCACCACTCGAAGAGAGTCCTGCTCGGAGGAGGCTTCGGGTGGAGCTTTTCTGCTTGAATCGGGGCATTCTTCTCACTGCTACTCCAAGGAGTCTGGTGTGCCCTTGCAGCAAGAATCAATTTTCAAGCCCAACGGAACGATGAACAGCAGCGTTCCCATACGGGGGATTCTGACACTATGAAGATCAATCCAAAGAAATGCGTGGCATGTGGAAACTGCACCTATGTATGCCCGATGAATGCCATCTATATCGACCCGGTGATGAAGAGGGCCACCATCGACCGTAATGAATGCGTTGAGTGCTATACCTGCTTCAACGGGCTCAGCCAGGAACACCTGAGTCCGACCATGGTTCGTTCGATCCGCGGAGTTTTAGCGGCACTCAAAATCCGCTTCGATCCCGAGCCGGATGTATGCCCGACGGCGGCATTCGAACCGGACGAGCTCTCATGGCCGCGTGTGGTGCGGCGGGCCTTCTCGGACCCAAGTGTTCCGCACGAGTCCACAGGCGTAGAGGGTCGCGGTACTGAGGAAGTGAAGACCAACGACGTGACCGGAAGGGTCAAGGTCGGTGAGGTGGGCTTCACCATTGAGTTTGGCCGTCCCGGTGTGGGCGTCCGCCTCCACGATATTCAAAAGATGTGCTGGGCACTGGCCAAGGCTAATGTCAGTTTCGAGAAGTGCAATCCCATCACCTCCCTGATGTCGGACATCCCTTCCGGCACCTTGCGCCCAGACATTCTCGATGAAAAGGTGCTCTCGGCCATCGTGGAAATCAAGGTCCCGGTAGAACGTGCAGAAGAGGTGATCCGGCTGGTCTGGTCAGTGGAAAAGGATCTGAAGACGGTGGTCGTGCTGGGCGTGGCCACACGCTGCGACGAGAAGGGCGACGAGTCCGTTGTGGCGCCCATTCTGAGACGGCTGGGCTACGATCCGCAGCGTGCCAAGACAAATATCGGGCTTGGCCGCTTGGTTCAGATGCCGGTCGGCACTGAGGCTACTCAGGCGCAACCAACAGGGAAGCAGGTCAACGAGCCAGTTGAGGGGGTAGTTCACGTATGACGAACACACTGCATCGCTTCGGCCAAGCCGAAAGCTTCAAGGACGACTTTATCGTCTTCGCCATCCCCACCAGGATGAAGAAAGATCCGGATACGATCCCCAAGCTCCAGCGATTCCTCACGTTGGCGCTGGACTTCAAGCCGGTCAACATGGGCGATTCCCGCCATGGAGGTTCCATTCGGCCGTCCAAGCATCTTGGCCCAATGGCTCATTGGAAGCGTGACAACAAACCCGATTTCCAGGCCGTGATTCGCGGCATCAACTCGCCGGCCACGTGCGCTGCTGTCTTCGACAATGAAGAGGCGGCCGAGCGCTTCGTCAAACGGGTAAGAGAGGAAGATCTGGGCATCAGCGTCAATGTCTCGACTTCCATTGAAGGGGCAAAGAATTGCTGCCGCTATGCTGGCATCCCGCGGCATAGCGTGGGCTATTCGCTGGGCTTCGAAGGGAATACGGATGGGATTCCGGAGGCGCCGGTAGCGATGCTCTCGACCATGTGCGGGCACGGCATGGTCAGCCATTCACTTGCGAAGAAGATGGTGGGCTTTGTGAAGGAAAACCGCCGCACTCCGGAGCAGGCCGCGGCCGTACTGACGCGCTTTTGCTCGTGTGGAGTTTTCAACCCCGCACGCGCCAAGAGGATTCTGGAGAGCGCACGCATGGGTCATTCGGTGTAGCCTTTCCTTCACTGGTTGCTACCTGCCTGCCTACCAGGCAAGTTACGGCCGTGAATCATTCGAAACCCAGCCTAATTACAGATGGTGCCTTGCAGCCGCCCATGTTCATTGCACAACGGCCAAGGCCAATCAGCGATCTCAAGGCCTTGCGGGCGCAATCCTGCCGCTTGCGGCGGGGCTTCCTATCTCCCCTTTTGTCGGGATAGGCATATAATGAGGTCACTTGATGCAATGTGCGCCGACAGAAACATGCACCCAACTTTCGCTGAGATTGCCCCCCTTCCCTTGAGCGAGCGAGTTTCGAATGCGCTCAAGGATGCCTTTTTCTCTGGTCAACTCAAGCCGGGCGATGTCATCGTGGAACGCGAGATTGCGCGGCAGATGAACGTGGGCACTCCCGTGGTGCGCGAGGCTCTCATTTCCCTCCAAGGACAAGGTTTTGTGCGCCGTGTGACCAATACCGGCACCTATGTGACCAAGTTCTCTCTCGACGAAGTGCGCCAGCTGTATGCGCTGCGTGTCGAGCTTGAGCTTCTTGCGCTCCAATGGGCACGTAGGCGGGTCACGAAGGCTGAAATTGGCGAACTTCGGGCCATGATCGATCTTGTGGTTCAGGCGGGGGAAACGGGAGATAGCAAGATTTTTTTGGAGCGCGATTATGCCTTCCACAAGCGCTGTTGGGCATTGTCGGGAAACACCTATCTTGCCGAGACACTGGACCGGCTGATGGCGCCTCTATTCATATTTGCGGTTCTTCACAGCGGTGCGCCACTTACAGGGGCGATGGGACGCGATCACTATTCGCTGGTTGATGCCCTGGAGGGTTTAAAGGAACCGGAGTTCACGACAACCGTCCGCAAGGGTCTCACGCTGTTTGCCACGCGCTGGCTCGCAACGTTCCAAATGGAACCGCCCCTTCCGCCGGGGACGTAAGGAGCGACACAATTCAAGAAGAGTCGCACCGCTCGAATCCTCTCCAGGCAATGTCAGGCTCTGTGATTCCTCACAACCGACCTTCGAAAAGGTCCAATTGAGCGCCCCGCCGCCATTCCGTTGGCGCCCTGCTTCTACTTTGTGCTAACTTTACCGTGAGCTTTTAGAGGGAACTAATCTATCTTCTCAGTCATTGACCAATTTGAAAACTCCTGGGAAAACCCGCGGGTGTAGACTTTTTGTTCGCCTGAGAAAGGCGGACCGCAAGTGACGACGGAGGCGCAGCCGGTTTTGCCGTCCGAGGACGACAAACCCACCCACATCCGCTACAGGGTGCTCGGTTTTACCATCCTCGCTTACATGATCACTTACATGGACCGCGTGTGCATCTCCAACGCGGTGCCCTCTATCCAGAAGGAATTTGGCTTTTCGATTGTGACCATGGGCTGGATTCTCAGCGCCTTCCAGTGGGGATATGCGTTGCTTCAGATTCCCGGCGGGTGGCTTGGGGACCGCATCGGGCCGCGCTGGGCGCTGACCCTAATCGTCACCTTGTGGTCGACGTTCACCTCTTCCATTGCGCTGGCCTGGAACGGTGCCTCAATGGCCGCGATCCAGTTCCTCTTTGGTTCTGCTGAGGCAGGTGCGTTTCCGATTGCAACCAGTTCGCTGTCGCGCTGGATTCTGCCTTCCGAGCGAGGCCTCGCGCAAGGTATGAATCATGCGGGCTCACGGCTGGGTGGGGCAATCACCCCTATTCTGGTGGTGTTTATTATTGTTCACTGGGGCTGGCGGTCCGCCTTCCTCTGCTGCTCCAGCCTGGGTTTGATCTGGGCCTCTGCCTGGTTCTGGTATTACCGCGACACACCCGCCGAGCACCGGTCAGTGAACGAGGGCGAACGCAATCTAATTGAGGTGGCTGTGGGGCAGGAGACGCGCAGGAGGGGAAGGTTGGCGTCAGTACCATGGCGGCTGATTTTGCATAATCCGCAGATTTGGATCCTGTCAGGCATGTACTTCTGTTACGCCTACAATCTCCTCGTTTACCTGCTTTGGTTTCCCAAGTATTTGAATGCGCATCGCGGCTTTGATCTGACGCAGATGAGCTTCTACTCCAGCCTTCTTCTGTTGGTAGGAACAGCCGGCGATATCCTAGGCGGCTGGATATCCGACCACTGGGCCAAGCGATGGGACGACCTGAAAACCGCTCGCCGCCTGATGGGATCGGGAGGCTTTCTGCTCTCCGCCGCATGCATGGTGCCGGCAAGCCTGACCTCAAACCCATATGTCAGCGTAGGGCTTTCCTGCGCGGCGATCTTTGGTTTGGAGCTGACAGTAGGAGTCTCCTGGGCTGTCACTCTTGACATCGGCGGGAGCTTTGCCGGGTCCGTGTCCTCCGTGATGAACACGTTTGGAAACATTGGTGGAGCCATCTCGCTGACACTGTCGGCCTATCTGGTGAGGTTTAGCGGTTGGAACGCGCCGTTCCTTGTGATGGCGGGGTTGTCAATCATCGGCGCACTGCTTTATCTGCGCATCAATGCATCCCGCCCCATCACCGCAGTGTGAATGCGGAGTGGCTGGCTCCGGCCACTCTAGTATTACTGATGGTTGCAGGCAGTGAAGCGGACAAAACCCTTACTCAAAACGAGGATGCGGAGTTGCCGGCCCATCCCATCCTCGCCGTCGATTGTGAGGGTCCAAAAGCGCGGAAATGTGTCCATTGGAGGCTGAAGCTACCATGATTCTGCTGGCTTTATCGGCACGACTCAAGCCGGACCCCTTCAAAACTAACTCACACGTCTGGCTGCTAGCCACACAGGAACTAAGCAACGCGTGAGGCAGCCGGCAGACTCATTCTTTTCGGATGAATGCGGATCAGGGTGCCGGCTGAGCTCGACGGTTACAGCTTTCCTTGAGCAACCACGTTTTCGAGCGTGCCGCACGGCTCAATGGAG
>JAJZNH010000404.1 GCA_021811745.1 Acidobacteriota bacterium | reverse complement strand
GCGAACGTAGCTATTGGTGGCGCTATCGAAGACCGTTGTTGCTGGATCGTAGATTGTCACCAGATTGCCGGAGGGGTTGAAAGTCTGCGAGAAGTCTCCTGCTGCCTGCAGGGCAGTGGGAACTGTGGTGGTAACTTCACTCTCAGTGCCTTGGCGTAAGCCCTCATAAGAGAAGAGGAAGAATGTCTTGTTTCGGCCGTCGTAGATCTTTGGGAAGAAAACCGGGCCGGAGAGGCTGGTTCCAAACTGGCTGCGATGAAAGAGGGGCAACGGAATTTTGGCAAGATTATTGAAGTACGTATTCGAATCGAGCGCGGAGTTACGCAGGAATTCATAGACGCTGCCGTGCACCTGGTTTGTACCCGATTTGAGGATTACGTTGACAATGCCGCTTCCGCTCCGTCCGAATTCGGTGGAGTAACCATTCGTCTGGACCTTGAACTCCTGAACCGCGTCCACTGAAGGATAAACAGAGAAGCCGCCGATGGGGTTGATCAGCGGCGGCGATGCGGGTATTCCGTCGATCAGAATGTTGGTGGTTCCAGGCCGGCCACCATCTACGGAAAAATTCAGGCTGTTGTATTGAAATGACACGCTTCCCGTCACACCGGGCATCAGAAACATGAGCGAGAATACATTGCGTTGGTTCAGGGGCAGATTGACAACGTTCCGATTTCCAATCACCTGCCCCATGGATGCGGTGGTCGTTTCAAGTTGCGATGCGTCAGCGCTAACCACCACTTTTTGGGCCTCGGCTCCAACCTGCAGCACCACGTTAATCGCGGCCATCTGATTGACATCCAGATGAATTCCAGATCGGACATCTGTTTTGAAACCAGACGCCACAACCGTCACCGTGTAAGGCCCTCCCGGCTGTAGCGACGGGAAGACAAAGCGGCCGTTGTTATCGCTCTGAGTTGTGGTAACGATGTTCGTGGAGGTGTTGGTTATGGTTACGGTAGCTTTTGGAATTACCGCGCCGGAATTGTCCTGAACCGTACCTTGCAAAGAGGCGGTGACCACCTGACTCCGTGCGGTAGACGGGCCCACAATCCACAGCAGGCAAAGTACCAACATACCCAGCCGCGCGAAGGGATGTTGATATGCAGGAATGAGCGAATTAATGGTGAAGGCGTTACTGGCTGAAAATCGTCTCCGAATTCTGACGGTTGACGCAGGTGTCATCTCGATCCTCCATGAAATGTGTTGATTGGTTGTGTCAGCTTGGGGGAATAACTCCAGGTATCTTCCTGGTTAAGTGATAACATTCCGCATTTGATCACCCGTCTCCTTGCGGAGTTCTTCAAGCCGGGCCGCCAGTTGTTTCCGGAGCTGGGTGTATTGAGGGTTTCCAATCAGGTTGCTTCTCTCGCCCGGATCGGCCTGAAGATCGTAAAGTTCGAATTCCTCAGGCGCGACAAAGTAGTGAATGTATTTGTAGCGCGTCGTGCGCACTCCCCGATGAGGCCGTACCTGCTCGGCGCCAGGGTATTCAAAATATTCGTAGAGCCAATCCTTGCGCCACTGGCTCTCATTGCCCTGGGCGAGTTTCACCAGGCTCTTTCCCTGCATCGCTTCAGGGATGGTGGCTCCGGCCAGTTCTAGCAGGGTGGGCGCGAAGTCGATATTGAGGATCATTTCATCGACCTTGGTCCCGGCGCGAAATAGCCTGGGATAGCGAATCATCGCGGGTACGCGAAGAGACGGCTCATGCATGAAGCGCTTGTCGTAGCAGCGCCACTCGCCCAGAAAGAATCCGTGATCGGAGCTGTGCAGCACAACTGTATCGTCCAGTTGTCCGGAAGATTCGAGGTAGCTCATGACCCTGCCAATGTTGTCATCAACTGCGACGAGGCCTGCATAGTAATCCTTCACCAATTCTTCCAGTGAGCGCGGACAGTCCCCATTCTGAATCGTTCCGATCTTGTTTTGGGCATCGGCGAAGCAGCGGGGCTTTCCCGGATATCCTTTGAGGTCGTCGTCAAAGGTTGCGGGCTTGGGAATAGACACTCCGTCATACAGATCCAAATAGCGGCGCGGACGATAGAAGGGCGCATGCGGAGTCTGAAGCCAGAGAAGAAGGCAGAATGGCCGGTCTCGTTCTTCCTTCAACCAGCCCAGCGCGCGGTCCGTGAACAGATCATCGGCGTAAACTCCTGTCCAATCCATCGCGGGATTATCAGGAAATTGATTTCTAGGCTTACCCCTGTAAATCTTCTCTACTCCCATCGCTCCCTTGCGCCCTTCGAATGCGTGCGGAGCATAATAGTCGGTGGCCGGGGCATTGAATGCGAAGTAGTAGTCCCAGTAGCGCTCGCGCACGCCATTGGGAGCATGCGCTTTGCCCACCATGGCGACATCGTAGCCTGCCTCATGCAGCAAGTCCGTAAAGATAGGGATATTGGCGGGAAACGGCTCCTGGGTCTTGTTGTCCAGCGCGCCCGAGGTGTGCGAATAGAGCCCGGTGAGGGTGACGGCGCGCGCCGGAGCGCACAATGCATTTGTGCAGAAGGAATTGTTGAAGTAGACTCCCTCGCGCCCGATGCGGTCCTGGTGCGGCGTTTTCAGGATCGGGTTACCGGCCAGGCTCAGCGCATCCGAACGCTGCCCTTCAGTGTAGAAGAACACCATGTTAGGGCGCTTTCCTTTTGCGCCTTGCGCCACTGCCTGCGGAAGGACCGAAGAGGCGATCGCGGCCCCCGCTGCCGCCGACCCGTTCTGGAGAAACTCCCGCCTGGATATGTCAACTGTCCCGCAGGCTTCGAATTGATTGCTCATGAATTCCACTCCCCTCAAGTATTTGCAGCTTTATTGAGCATGAGATCCTATCGCTCAGTTAAGTCTTGATCTATGAATCGTTCGGGACAGAGAAGCGGTAATGATCTGTCCCTAAGCAGGAGCAAAGGTGAGAATAGACCTGACCATCCACATCCGGGGGAAGGCCAGCCAAACCGCAGTCCCCTTGTTTCGCAAGGCTAAGGAATTGTTATGGTTACCGGCAAATTGCATCCTGCTGCCTCCTCGATATCCGTCGCATCGAGCCGTTTATGGCCGAAAAAGCGAACCGCCAACGGACAAGTGGTGAATTCTGGAGCCGTATAGAGGGGCAATATGGATCGTCTTGATGTACAACTGGCCGGCTCCCAACCCCTTCAGTTCGTCGTTAAGATCTCAGGATCAGCTTTTAGCTTTGGCTTGGGGCAAATTTGAACGCAGAGCAGCAATGAAAATTAACTGCCAGCCACGGTACGTACCGTTGTACGAATGCACAAGGTTAGGAACAGTAGGTTTCTGGTGAATAAAGGACTATCTCGTCCAGAATCAACAACAAACTCCAGCGACTTCGACAGGTAAGCTACCGGTGAGAAGACGTCCTGGCAGCCAGGGTAAACGCGTCTTATTTCCTCGCCGGGGTGGCGACAGCGAGAAGATAGCGGCGGTCGTCGTGATCCCAGGCGGATGGGAGACATTATCCATCGACGCCGAGCTGGGAAGTCTTGTCCTGATGGAGTCAATTCAGGACACTGCGGTTCGGTGGAAAGAAGTATTCTGCGGCGTGGCCAGCATTCGTCTCCTGTTCCCCATTTTCGGGGCCTGTAAAGCCCGCACCCTTTATAACTGGCTCACGGCCCGGCACCGATTCACCGCCCGGAACCAGTGTTGCGCAAGTCACATATAAACGAAGTGCTTGCGTCGCGCGTCTTATGAAAGCACCTTTTCCCCAACTTCCGCGCGAAAAGGCGGATGTATGATCCAAGACTTAAAGCACCTGGGCCTTGTTGTGTGTTTTTGGCTCGGTATGGTTTCGCTAGCTCAGGGGCAAGCCGGATCACTGCATGGCAGCGTAATGGACCCCAGCGGCGCCGTGGTGCCGGGCGCAGCCGTAACGCTGAATGGAAACGACCAAACGCTCAACACCACTTCAGGGCCCGACGACCGCTATGCATTTCGCGGCCTCGCTTCGGCCGCAGCCTGTCGCTCGCGAGCGGCCCGTTTTCGCCGCCGGTGGCGGCCGACCGCGCGATCTTCCTTCAGACCATGTTCTCGTTCTGAGAGCCTGGACCGTTTCACGGGCTTTGACATGCCTTATGAGAATCGCTCCATTCGGGAAGCGCGGGATATGGCACAACTTCGGCGCAAAATTCATGACCTGATGGAAGCTCGCCAATCGCCGATTGCCACCGAAGCCGTGAAGCGTATTGCCATAGCGGACCCAAGCCTTACGGTATGAATGCGACGGGGGGCGGCCCAGCTTCGCGATCAGGCGCGTACCAGTCGTGGTCGGAAGCCCACTTTGTCGCATACTGCCGGTTCTGAGGGCCAGTGGGCAAGCTGTCTTCCGTGCGAATCACCCACATCAGCAGCTCGGCCATCAGCGCGGCCTGCTCCTTCGCGTGCTCCGGCTTGTTGAAGAGATTGGTCAGCTCGCACGGATCACTCTTCAGGTCGTAAAGCGATCCGTAACCCATCATGTCGTACACAAGCTTCCAATCGCCCATGCGAACCATCTTCTGATTCCCGCTCAGCGTCACCATGTTCAGCTCATCGAAGAACCCAATTTTTGGATTCCCCGCAATTGTCAACGGCACGTGATCCTTAGCCGTGTAGTAGAGCCCTCCAACGCCGACACTCGAATAGATGCTGCGGAATTCCTCGGCTGGGTACGAGTCGCCGCGCAGCAGAGGCCACAGGCTCCGGCCCTGTACGCCGTGCGGGATTTGCGCACCCATCACTTCGCACACCGTGGGCATGATGTCGGCCATCGACGTAAATGCTCGCGCCACCTCGGGATTCGGCTTGACGCCGAAGCCAAACCATACTTGCGGTGTATGCGTGACCTGCTCGCGCAGATCGAGGCCCTTGTGCCCGATCCCGAAGTTCATCAACGCGTCGCCATGGTCTGCCGTATAGACGCATAGCGTGTTCTCCATCAGGCCCTTGGCTTCGAGATGGTCGACGAGCCGCTTGATCTGGTCGTCGATCAATCGCAGCATACCCATGTAATTGGAAAGATAACGCCTCCACGAGGATTCGCTCCACGGTGAGGCATTCTGCTGCATCTGATACTCCCACTGCAGGCGGTAGCCAAGCTCGGGCAGCATATCCGGGCCGCCACAGCGGGGCGGAATCGACTCCGGCGGAAACATGTTCCAATAAGGCGCGGGCACCTGCTCGGGATTGTGCGGCTCCGGCGTGCTCACCTGTATGAAGAACGGCTGCGTGCCGGCATCATCAATAAACTCGATCGCGTCTGAAACGATGCGGTACGGCAGTTGCATCTCGAGCGGAAACGGCGTTGGCTCGTCGACCACGTTGTAATGGCGGTCCCGCAGCCACTCGTCGAAGGCGGCGTTCTGCGAGCCTTCTTCATGCGGGCCGCCTGTGTGCGAGTACTCGCGCCAAAAGTCGACATTTTCCTTTTTCAAATACGTGTGATTCTTGCCGCACAGAGCGGTTTTGTAACCCTGGCTCTTCGCCACCTCATAGATGTCCTGCTCGAAATATGCATCGCGTGCCATCAGGTTTGTACGCACGCGGTGCGCGTTTGCCCAACGGCCGGTGACCATCGTCGTGCGGCTCGGCATGCACAAGGGCATCGTGCAGTAGTTACGCTCAAAGCCCATGCCGGTACGCTGCAGCCGATCGAGCGTCGGACTGGTGTCCAGCGGAAAGCCGGTGGCCTTAGTCAGGCCATAGGTGCGCTGGTCGGAAATGAAAATGATCACGTTAGG
>JAJZNH010000953.1 GCA_021811745.1 Acidobacteriota bacterium | reverse complement strand
ATGAACGCTACGACTGCGTGGGGAACGCGCTCGCATCGTTCAAGGCGAATCGGTGATGCCTTCCAGCATCGTCTCCACCACGTTGTTCAGGTACTGCTCCGCATCTAGGGTCTCGTCGATCAGCGCCGCGAAAATGAGATTGTACAGGAAGATGCGCGCGATGGTTTCCGGACGCGACGCATGCAGGTGTCCGCGCTCGACGGCACCTTCAAGGTAACTGCCGATGATTCCGATCGCCGACTCACGCATCTGGCGCCACCGCTCCGCCACTTGTGGGTGGTTTGGCGACTCGCGAACTAGAATACGGGCGATTGCCTCACGGCGCGTGACGACAGCCAGAAACCGCCGCCCCAGTTCGTGGAGCGCCTCATTGGCCCGAACCTCCGGCGCCGCGCGCAGGATCTGCTCCATCTCGGGCAGGAAACTCCGCTCACTGACGAGGTCTTCGAGAATCTTCTCTTTGTTGGCGAAGTAGTAAAACACGAGTCCCTGAGGCACGCCGGCCTCTTGGGCGATGCCCTTTGTCGAGGTTGCATCGAATCCCCGCAGGGCGAACAGAACCTGGGCTGCGTCGAGGATGCGCTGACGTGCCTGCACCGGTTCGGAAGCCTTTCCGGAACGCGGCCCTTTGCGGCTTGAAGGAACCACCTCGAGCGGTTTGCCGGGCTTGGCCACGTCATCACCCCACTGGTAGGTATCTTCCCGAGAGTGCTTTCAGTGTACGTAAGGAGACCTGCAGGGGCAACGTAACGGCCCTCTGGCGAGGGCCCCCGCACGGATGGGCCTCGGTATCCCAAGTTCGTACCTGCGTAACGCAGGAGTGGCGGGGCGAGAAGCAGGAGGCCCACGATTCACATGTTCAACGCCCAGCCAGGAAGGCTACTGCCGCCGCGCAGCCAAGGAAAAGGTTCCAACGGCGCTGCGAGAGCACCACGCTTATCGAAGCGCGTGTGCCCAGGCGGATGCGAAACCGCTCAGGGGTACGAAACGGAAACGACCGGTGGAGAGCGGCCTACATCGCGGTGCCTCGACGAAGTGACCGCCATGCCCGCGCCGAGGGCGGGCATGGCCTCTTCGACGTCTTCGCCCACCTCGAGACACTCCTTTGGAGGGCGCCGATTGCAGCCGCCAGTCGACGAAGTAGGAGTGGTGTGGCCTCGAGCGGCGGTTCACCTCTGGGCAGGCGACCTGGTCGGCCCACGGATCGGCCCCCGCCCAAGGATCATCAGACAGCTGAGGGGTGCCCGGCGCACGGGCGGCAGAGCAGGATGCCGTCCTTCGTGACGGCATCCTGCTCGAAGACGTACTCACCGCAGTTTGCGCAGCGTGCCCTGGCTGGTCTTGCCGCGACCGGGCTGAAGTGGACGGTGGAAAACTTCTCGAAGAGAAAGAGTTCGTCCGCGCTCTTGCTCGCCACGCGCGCGACGGCGTCAAGGGTGGCCGCTTGCGACACGGCGGACGCCGGCTTGCCCTGCCGCCGTTCAGCTGCATAGTCAGCCTGTGCCAGTTCGTCGCAGACTTCCGGCCGCAGCGCGACGCGCACCGCGATACCGCCCGGTTGTGCCAGAACGGCAGCCACCTTGCCGAAATCGAAGCGGCGCAGAGTTCCCTTGCCAGCCGTACATCCGGTCGCCGACTGCAGTCCGTCCTCGTAGCAGGACTGGGGCCGCAACGCCTCGCCGCCGAGTTCCGTGAAGAGAAAGAGACCCTGGTCACGTTCGCGTTCCGCGCCGAGACGGCTCAATGCTTCCTGGCCCATGCGCCAGCCCACGACGAGAAACGGGCAGAGATGCCCATGAAACTCCACGAGCCAAGCCGGCACGACCTTCTGGTCCTGGTGATCCTCCACGCCCACAACTCCTTTTCCGGGCTGCGATCCGGGTTCGTTTGCGATGGTTGTTGCGCGCTCCCGCGGAGCGGCTCTAGAATGGGTCTTGACTGGGCACTCAGTCAAGACCCGGGAGGAGACTGCTTATGCGCGCATCTTGGGTTCGTCACTTTTCTCCCGCCTGGTTTGCGGCCGCGATGGGCACGGGGGGCCTCGCTGACGTCATCTATTCTTGGGGTGGAAACTTCCCGTGGTCGCGAGGTGTCGGGCTCATCTTCGCACTCATCACGGCCCTGCTATTCTTGGTTCTGCTGGTTCCTTGGGTCTGGCGCTGGCTTGGACACGGCGACGCGGCGCGTGGCGACCTGGACCACCCGCTCCTCGGCAACTTCTACGTGACGATGCCGGTCGCCGCGATGGTCGTTGCGCTCGACGCGGACGTCACGGCAGGCGCGTGGCTCGGACCGCAGACGCTCTATGTTGTGACTCTGACTGGATGGCTGATCGGCGTCGTCGGCGTGACTGCCCTTGCCATCTACATCAGCTTCACTCTGATGCGCCACGACGGTCCTGCGCCGAACTTCATCAACTTCTCTTGGCTGCTGACCCCGGTCGCCGCAATCGTCATCCCGCTTCTGGGGAATCCGCTCACCGCCATGCTGCTCCACCACCACAGCGTCTGGGCCCGGACAGTCCATCTTGTCAACCTTGCGTTCTACGGCATGGGGCTTATGCTTTTCGTGCTCATGGGCGCCTTCGTGATCGCCAGGCTGCTTCAACACTCCATGCCCGCGGCCGAAGCGGCCCCAACGTTCTGGATTAGCCTCGGACCGATTGGCGTAGGCACGCTCGGCCTGATGGGGCTGGCCGACGCGAGCCGTTCGCTGCACCTTGTGGCCTCCGTGGGCATACTCGATGTCCTGGCCGTGACGCTTTGGGGCTTCGGCATCTGGGCACTCGGCATCGCCATCATGGTGACGATCCATCATGCGCGGCGCGGCGGCATTCCGTTCTCACTGTCGTTCTGGGCCTTTACCTTCCCATTGGCCGCGTATGCCCTGAGCACGATGCATATCGCGGCGTACCTCCAGGCACCGGGAATCATCTGGTACGCGGGGCTCCTGAGCTGTCTCCTGGTTGTCCTCTGGCTCATCGCCGCGACTGGAACAATAGCCGGGCTTTTCTCAGGCAGGCTCTTCGCTCCGCCCGCTCCCGCCGCCAATCTGCGCAACGTGAAGGCAGACTGACTTTTACCGCCGCGCGCTTCTGCAAGGCACCGGGTCTCGCCAAAGGTGAAGGCACCGGTGCATTCCTCCGGGTGTCAGGCGCGTTCCCATCGTCCGATGATGCGTACCGCCATCGACACCGCCCAAAAGTGCAGTGCTGTTGGCTCGTGCAAGTTTCGCCATGCGCCCCAGGCGCTCGTCCGTGGCCTCCGGAGCGATAAGCAGGACGTATCCATTCCGCGCCAGCGCAAGGGGCTGGTCTTGGCGTTCTCCCGCCACCTCGCCCAATCTCGATGAGCGCACCGGACGTTTCTCCACATCGCGAGCTAGTTGCCGGTGGATCACTGGCACGGCGGTCGGCACCAATCCGGATCGCCTGAAAGACGGTTCTTGCACGTGGTCGCGACGCGTGTGAGGGCCGGTTGTCTAGGATATTGTGGTAGGTGAGGGGGTGGCCGGGTGAATCAAGGCGAGCTTCGGTCGCTTGAGCCATCTCCGGTCTCGCTTTTCTTGGGCCCTTCCGCCTCTTGGCAGACGGAGGCCCAGGGCCGAGGTCAGGTGCTTACGGCGAAGGCCCGCGCAGCTCCTTCGCCCGCTTCGATCTGCACCCGACCAGAAACGCACTTGCACACCGGCCCTACGCGATCTATACTATGGTATATATCGGAGGTGACGCCATGGAGACCAGGGTAGCCAAGTTGTTCAGAAATGGCAGGAGTCAAGCTGTAAGGCTTCCGGCGGATTTTCGTTTTGAGGGAGAAGAGGTCTACGCGACACGCGATGAGCGGACGGGAAACGTGACACTATCGAGCCGGCCGGGACTGGAAGCCTGGACCGAGTTTTTCCGACTCGCGCAATCCACGATGGTCCCCAACGACTTCATGCTGAAGCGCCCCATGAACGTGCCGCCAACTGAGCGTGGCGTTTTTGACTGATGGCCTTGTATATGCTAGACACCGATATGGCCAGTGACGCCATCAAAGGGCGAGGCGAAGTCCAGAGTCGACTGTTGAGTATACCGCCAAGCAGCGTATGCATATCGGTGGTCACGCGGGCCGAACTCTTGTATGGGCTACAGCGCTTGCCCGCCGATCACGGCCTCCACAATTTAGTTGGGCGTTTTCTCGATCTGGTTCAGACGCTTGCGTGGGGTGTCGTTCGTGGGTCAACCGGCGACCCAGCCGCTTGGTACGCGAGCATCCGTCATCAGCTCGTCGGAAGCGGACAGCCCATCGGCGAGATGGACATGATGATCGCAGCACATGCAATTGCAATTCAAGCAACTTTGGTAACCAATAACACTCGGCATTACGAGCGTATCGATGGACCGCTCATCATCGAAGACTGGCTCTAGCAGAAATGATGGTTCGCCGAGTAGCACCACATCATGCGGGTGAACGCGGAAGAGCTAATCAGTGCGGCGAAGGGGTTACCCGGCGGCCGAAGGGCGCCGGCGGGGTTCAAGGTGTGAATGCGCACCGGCCGAACATGTTGATGCGCTTGTGCCCCAGGGGGGGACTGGCGAGACTTGTCCTCATCGGCGATCTGCTGCCCCTCCGCCCGCAGTTGGGCGATCGCGACGTCTTGCTACCGTGACGGCTCCCGCCATGAATGACAGGGCTTGGACGACCTGCAGCCGATGTTCGCCAAAGTCTGCGCCGACTTCCCTGCGTGCCCGTTCTCCTTGGTGTCCTGCGCTCCTTCCGCTTCCATGAAGGCGAGGATCTTTCCCAGCCGCTCGCGGTACCAGAGGATCGTCGCGGGCGAGAGGTTCTCGGACTCGAGTTTGCGCTGTGACTTTGTGAAAGTTGCTCTGGGAGCGGGCTTGCTGGGTTGACACGAAGGCCTTGGCACTACGGATTCCCCTAGTATGTGGATGGCGGCTGCGTGATGGATCGGCTCACCTCGTCCGTCGACGCGCGACGGTGGGTGACGCAGCAGGGAGAGGTTGGCGACCGGTCTGCGACCGCCATGATCGATGCTGTTCGAGCTGCGATCCTCGAAGCGTTCTTCCTCGAGATCCTCGATGGCCGCGGCGACGATCGGTTTCACGTCCTTGAAGTGGTCCGCTGCGCGGAGCACCCAGTACATGACGAGGTCGGCCCGCGACATGCCAAACCTGCCGCCGTATTGGGCGCGAACGGCTTCGGCTAGCGTCCACTCGGCGTCTGTCAGTGCTACCGTCCATGTGCGGGTCCAGGCACCGGCGCGTTTCACCCTGGTTCCTCCAGTCGGCGAGCTATTGCGCAATACTGGTTCGGCTGAACTCAGGTCGTTTCCTCAGCTTGCGGCGTCCCGGCCACCAGAGCGGCCTGGGGCTCCACCATCAGCCTCTCCGGCGGCCGCATGCCGACGGCTGCGAAGGCCTCGTACGCACGCCCCTGGAGGGGAGTGCGCTGGAGGAACGAACGGCCATCCGCGGAGACCAGCGTGCCGACGGCGAGTCGGCCAAGGTCCTGCATGACCTCGTGATAGTCGGTTTCCGAAACGATGGCACCCTTCTTGCCGGAAAGCGCCTGGCGCAGCGCCATCTCAAGCGCGTAGGCCAGGAAGCAGACCATGATGTGGCCGCGGATCCGCCGGTCGGTGAAGTGGTAGACGGGACGCAACTTGAGCGGCCCTTTGAGCTCACGGAAGGCACGCTCCACTCGAAAGAGCTGACGGTATGCCAGCGCGACCTCCTTGGC
>JAJZNH010000898.1 GCA_021811745.1 Acidobacteriota bacterium | reverse complement strand
CAAGCCCATCGTCGCTCCGCCCAAGGACTACGCGAAGTGGGACGCGCTCATTGCGGCCTTTGCGCGGCATCTGGTTGCGCGCTATGGGATCGGCGAGGTTGCGCAGTGGTACTTCGAGGTATGGAACGAGCCGAACATCGGTTTTTGGACTGGACGTCCTGCGCAGCAAACCTATTTCGAACTCTATGACCACACCGCGCGCGCGCTGAAATCGGTGAGCCCGCGTATCCGCGTTGGTGGGCCCGCAACGGCGCAGGCCGCGTGGGTGGGAGATATGATTGCCCACGCTGTCAAACAGAATGTGCCGCTCGATTTTGTTTCGACCCATGCTTATGGCAATGATTCCGTGGAAGATGTCTTTCACGATCACCGGGAAATTGGCCCGCGCCAGATGGTGTCCGCGGCAGTAAAGAAGGCGCATGAGGAAATCATCCACTCGCAGCGCCCGCGCATGCCGTTGATCTGGAGCGAGTTCAATGCCTCCTACATGAATGAGCCTAAGATTACCGACTCGGCGTACATGGGACCATGGCTGGCGGACACCATCAACCGCTGCGACGGCATGACGGAGATGATGTCCTACTGGACCTTCTCGGATGTTTTTGAAGAGCAGGGCGTTGTGAAAACGCCATTCTACGGAGGCTTTGGGTTGATCGCCGCGGGCGGAATCAGAAAGCCCAGCTTTTATGCTTTCTCCCTGCTGCACAAACTTGGTGATAAGCGGCTGGCGAATCCGGCGGCCAACCTGCTGGTGACGCAAAACAAGGATGGAACATTAATCGTGGCGGCGTGGAACCTTGGCGATGCGGACAAAGCGATGCAGGGAAGAGCGCACACCATGCGGCTGACCTTCAAGGGTGTCGCCTCCGGAGAAGCTGTGATGGTGGAACGTGTGGATGAGATGCATGGCAATCCCATGCCCGCATACCGCGCCATGGGGAGTCCACGCTATCCGACTCAGGCCCAGGTTCGAGCTATGAATCGAGCATCGGCTCTCTCCGCGCCTGAACACATGAAGCTCGTGGATGGAGTCTTGCAGCTTAACTTGCCAGTCAACGGGCTGGCAATTATCGAGGTCCCTGCATTGCAGCGGGGCGGGATGGAGATGGAGGAATGATCAGCAGGCGCCGAGTGCTTGCGGCCATGGTGGCATCCGCGGGGTACGAACTTCTACCACATAACCTGGCATCCGCGCTTGCGTGGATGCCTGCCAGGGGCGACGAAGCGTTTCTGGAAGAATTGGAGCGGCGTGCGTGCCTGTTCTTCTGGGAGCAGGGAAGCTCCGCAACCGGTCAGGTGCTGGACCGCGCGCGCAATGATCTGGGCGGGGCGCGCGATCCGCGGCGCATGGCCAGCATTGCCGCCACCGGCTTTGGCCTGACCGCTCTGTGCATCGCAGATCACCGCGGCTACCTGCCGCATGCGCAGGTGGTCGAGCGGGTGCGCGCCACGCTCGATTTTCACCTGAACAAGATGCCTGAAGTGCATGGATTCTTCTACCACTTTACGGATATCGAAACGGGTAAGCGCTGGTCGAATTGTGAACTCTCGTCCATCGACACTTCACTGCTGCTGTGCGGCATCCTGATGGCGCGCGCATATTTTGACGATGCCCGCATCAAGTCGCTGGCGCGGCAGATTTATGAGCGCGTGGACTGGCCCTGGATGCTGAACGGAGGGAAGACGTTTTCGATGGGCTGGCTTCCGGAGTCGGGTTTTCTGAATGGGCGCTGGAGCCACTACTGTGAGCTGATGATGATCTATCTGCTTGCCATCGGCTCACCCACGCACGCGGTGGCGCCCTCTTACTGGAACAACTTTACGCGCCCGGTGATTCATTATGCCGGATATAGCTACATCAGCGGTAACGACCCTCTGTTTACGCACCAGTATTCGCAGGCGTGGTTCGACTTCCGCGACAAGCGCGACGCCTACACCAACTACTTTGAAAACTCCGTCATTGCGACCAGGGCGCACAAGGCGTTCTGCCTTTCCTATCCGCAGTGGTACAACGAGGATTATTGGGGCGTGTCGGCGTCGGATTACGTGAAGGGATATACGGCATGGGGAGGGCCGCCGCCTCAAGGCCCATTGGATGGCACGGTGGTTCCCTGTGCGGCAGGGGGCTCGCTGGCGTTTCTGCCTGTCGACTGTGTCTCAGTGCTGCGCGCCATGCGGGCCCGGTGGGGTAAGCGCGCATGGGGCCGCTACGGATTCGTCGATGCCTTTCACCCAGCCGCCGGTTGGTACGATTCCGATGTGTTGGGTATCGATCAGGGAATCACGGTGTTGATGGCGGAGAATCTTCGCAGCGGACTCGTGTGGAATACGTTTATGCGCAACGCGGAATGCGCGCGCGCGATGAGGCTGGCGGGATTCCATCAAGCAAATGAGAAAGCGCCGATGCGTGGGTAGAGCAGGAGGGAAAGGGCGTTCATAAAAGTACAGGAGCGCGGTGGTATCCTGACGGCACGCGCTTTCCGCAGCGCGACTTCGGCGTTGCTTGCTGAGTCTGGAGCGAGGCCCTTGCCCGTCTGCCCGCGAACATCGGGGCGGATGATCTCTGAGGACGGATCGATGCCTAAACAATCGTTTAAGCAGGCCACGCTGAAAGAGCTCTCCGCAATCGTCAAACTCTCCCAATCCACGGTCTCCCGGATCGTGAACGGAGAAGGGGACAAATATCGTATTGCCCGGGAAACCCAGCAGCGGGTGCTTCATGCCGCGGCGCTGCACGGCTACACCGCCAATACCGTGGCAAGAAGCCTGCGGCAGAAGCGGACGTATACGGTCGGCGTGATTGTGCCGGAGATCAGCGAAGGCTACTCAACGGCCGTGCTCGGCGGCGTCGAAGAGGAATTGCTGAAGGACGGCTATTTTTACTTTGTCGTCAGCCATCGCCACCGTCCCGATCTGCTGAAGGGCTATCCGCGCATGATGCTGGCCCGCGCGGTGGAAGGCATCATCGCTGTCGACACGCTAATGAATGAGGACCTTCCTGTTCCCGTGGTTTCAGTCTCGGGGCACAAGCATCGCCAGGGAGTCATTAATATCGAACTCGATCATGGCCAGGCCGCTCATCTTGCCCTGTCTCATCTGAAGACGCTGGGACATAAGCAGATCGCCTTTATCAAGGGGCAGACCTTCAGTTCCGATACGGACCGGCGCTGGCGCGCGATTGCTGACGAGGCCAAGGCGCTGGACATTGTGATTGATCCACAGCTCGTGGCGCAGTTGCAGGGCCAGGCGCCAGGCCCGGCCCCGGGCTTTGAGGCTGCCCGGCAACTCTTGCAGGCAGGGCGGCCATTCACGGCGATCTTCGCATTCAACGATGTGACCGCGATGGGAGCGATCCAGGCGCTGCGCGAAGCCTCGTTACGCGTGCCTAAGGATGTGTCGGTGATCGGGTTCGACGACGTGCCCGCGGCCAGTCTCAACAATCCGCCGCTTACAACGATTCGTCAGCCACTTCGGGACATGGGGCAGACGGCGGCCAGCACGCTTCTGGGGCTTATCCGGGATGATATGTCCCTCCCGCATCCGGCATCCATTACGGTTTATCCAAAGCTTATTGTGCGCAAGTCCACTGCGCATGTTGCATCCCTGACAGCCAATGTCGCTGATTGATTTTCTTCTGGTTGCGGGCGCGATGAAAGTGTTCGCTGCGGGATGCTGTATTCAGCATCCCGCAGCGGTGGAGAAGCGGGTAACCGCTAAGAGGTTCAGAAGGAGAACCGCGCCTGCAGTTGCACAGTTCTGCTGCCCAGCGCGCTTCCGGCCACGCCAAAGTCGCTGTTTACATTTTTGAATGTGCCATTGGGATTCACGTCAGCCAGGCGGTTGTCAATGCTCTGGCCGTTGATGTTCAGCTTGTTAAAGAGGTTGTAAGCGTCCGCGCGGATCTCAAACATCGCATTTTCGCCGAGCACCGGCATACTCGGGAGCCCGAATCCCTTGGTCAACGAGGCGTCCAAATCGGTATAGCCGGGGCCGATAAGGCTATTGCGATGAATACCGGGCGGTATCAGCGGAGTTGTGGCTGGGAATGCAGGTCCGTTTTCATAGGTAGGCGGAGCGAAATAGGTTGTGCCGTTCCCTTTGTAGTTTGGATTGGTGGGATTCATAAATGTGCCGTTGCTGGTATCCTTGCCCGCGCCACCCAAATAGGCGGTGGGACGAAGCGAACCGTAACCGCTGCCGTTGTAGAACAGGCCCCCGGTGGTCACGGTGTTGTAATACGGGTTGAACGGGAATCCGGTGTGTACGTTGAGAATGCCACTCAACGACCAGCCGCCTGCCAGTTTCTCAATCCACGCATTTGCCCCACGGAAAAAGATTGGTTGCCACAGTCCGAAGAGCTTGAACGCAGTGGTCACGTTGTAGTCGGAGGGCCCGGAGGCTGCCTGTGAGTAGTAGGGATAAGGGTCCATGAAATAAGGACCGGAGTTTTGATCCATCGCTTTCGCCCATGTGAATTGCGCTTCCAGATTGAATTGATGTGCGAAGGGGTGTCTCAAGGTTGCAATCATGGCGTTGTAATTGCCGGTTCCAGTGTTGGCATAGTAGTCGAGGAAGTTGACGATCGGGTTGAGGGGGACGTTGAAAGCCGAAGCGATCACGTTGAAGTTCGATTGGATCAGCAGATGCCGCGTCAGGCTTCCCTGATAGCCCAGCGTCGCTACCCAGTCATATGGCATTTGATACTCCGTGCCGAGCGAATAGTGATAGTTGACGATGGTCTTCGGAGCGCTTGGAAATGCCGTGACATAGACTGGATTGGATCCGGGCAGCGGCAAATTATTGGTGCCGAATTGAGTAATGGTTTCCGGGTTCGGCGGGTATCCGAAAAGCGAGTTGATGTTCGTTGCCGTTCCGTATTGAATGCCCGCCACTTTCACTGGCGGGTTACCGGACGAGCAGCAGAAGTTCTTCTGCACGGCTGTTGGCGGGTTGCCGATGCCATTTGCCGTGATTGCGATCTCGTTCTGGGTGTAGTTGATTCCGAAGCCACCGCGAATGAGCAGGCTGCTGTCATAGTGTTTGGGTTGCCATGCAAAGCCAATCTGCGGCCCGAAGTTGGTCTTCTGCGGGGCGTAGAGGTTCCCGCCAACACGGATATTCAACCCGTTCATCACATTCGAGCCTGTGCCGAATCTCACCACGCCCAAGGTGTTCTGCTTCGACGAGAATGAGCCGAAGTAGGACCAGCGCAAGCCGGCATTGATGGTCAGATTAGGAAGGGCTTTGAAGTCGTCCTGGACAAAAAAGCCCCAGATGTCAACGCGGTTGTCCTGGCGGTTGGCGAAAGGAATGCCTGTCTTGGAATCGAACTGCCCGGTCTCCCTGTAGGGAGCGTCGTTTGCGAAGTCCCACAGGTTGCGGAAATTGAACGACGGACGCGCCGCATAGACAGGATTATTCAGGTAGTAAAGACGGGTGAGATTTCCACCGGTCTTGATTGTGTGCCGGCCAATGATCTTGGTGAGGACGTCGTTGTAGTCATACGTCCACTGATTGAAGTTGCTCGGTCCCGGCGCGCCGAAGTATTGAAACGACTTTGCGCTGCCGATATCGTCGATGCTGTCTTGCGGCAAACCGAAAGGCTCCTGCGGGTTGGTCGCAACCTCATTCCAGCGCCAGCCGGCGGCGTTGGCGCGCGCCTCGTTGAGCAAAGTTGGTGAAAAGGTATGGTTCCAGATCAACGAGAAAGCGTCGTTCACCTGCGAGTGGTGCCAGAAGTTGGCTGGCCGTACTGGGCCGT
>JAJZNH010000819.1 GCA_021811745.1 Acidobacteriota bacterium | reverse complement strand
GAATCCACTCCCTGTCGTCTTCGACCACGCGTTCCAGCCGGCCCGGCCATTGTGTTTGCCGGATGCCGTCGCCAATCGTCTCCGCACTTACAGCGAAGCCATGTCTCTCTTTCAGCTCCACGGCTGTGGCGATAGCCAGCGCCAAGTTCCGGTGCTGATGCGCTCCCACCAGCGGCGAATCCACCTCCATCCTCGTTCCCAGCGCCTCAATCCAGTACGGCCCCGCGGCGCCCGCTGTACCCTCCGGCATGTAGGGAACCGCGCTCACCCCGCGCACGCCCAGCTCCGTTGCCACCTCGCCCAGCACCTGGTTGGCCTCCGGATGCTGCGGCAGCGTAATCATGGTTCCATTCCGCCGCAGGATCCCCGCCTTCTCCCTTGCAATAGCGGAGATCGTCGACCCAAGCCACTCCATGTGGTCCAATGAGATGTCGGTAATTACCGAGACAAGCGGTTCCACAACATTGGTTGCGTCCAGCCGTCCTCCCATCCCCACTTCCAGCACTGCAATGTCGATGCCCGCCCCCGCGAAGCAAAGAAAAGCCTGAGCAGTCAGAATCTCGAAAAAACTGGGAATCTGCGGCAGCCGCCCCTCCTGCACTAGTTGCTCCGCCGCGGAGCGCACGCGGAAGTAGGACTCTGCGAAGCCCTCGTCAGATATCTCCGCGTGGTCCACGCGAATCCGTTCATTGGGCCGCTCCAGGTGCGGCGAAGTATAAAGCCCGACGTGCAGGCCTGAGGCCGTCAAAATCGATCCCAGGGTCGCTGCGGTCGAGCCCTTCCCATTGGTCCCCGCAACCAGCACAGAAGGGAAGCAAGCCTGCGGATTGCCCAGCGCCTCCAGCAGCGTGTGCACTTCGTCCAATGAAAACTTCCGCCGCTGATGCCCCGCGCCTGTATACAGCTCCGGTGCGAGTGCGTTCAGTTGGTCGATGGCTGCCGTGTAGGACATGGAAAGCTTAAGTATAAAAGCCGGAAGATGAGCGCCGCAGCAGCCGCGGCAACCTGCTCGGTTATCCGCCTCTTGTGGAACGCGGAGCCATCCCAAATAACTAGGCCGCCAGCACTTAGACCAACTTCCCACACACAGCAGCCACTTTGCACAACACTTTTCGAGTCAGTTGTGGGAGGCGCGGAAAACTAAGGCTCAAACTCCACCACTCCCGCCCACTTTTCCAATTCTCCTGATTTCCACTGCCGCGTTTTAGAAAACTTACCCCCAGCGCAACTGCTTGCCTAGAAACCCCTTCGCCAAGATTCCCACTTTTCCAGCGTCCCTACGGGGGGTGTTATCTTTTTTCTTCTTTATCTCTACCTTTAACCACCCTCGCCGCTCCGGACGGATGTCCCTGTCCAGAGCCAGGCGTGTTGGGAGACGCCAAGTCTCGATTTCGAGAGCTGCGAGCCGGATTCCTGCTTGCCCTCGGAATGCAGAGATCGATCCCTGTTTTCCACCTCCACTACGGCTGACTAGATGAATACAATCGAGAGGGATCAAGAACAGCCGTTTCCGCTGGCCGCTAATGTGTTGTAGAGTGAGGCCATACCAGGCAGGCGGCTTCTGGAGTAGGTGCAGACCAATGGCGATTGCGGAAACCAGCGAGGAGAAGCCGGCCGTACAGGGGGCAGCGATGGAGATCGTGGTAAGCCGTCAGGAGCTCGTGAAAGAACTCACTGCAACACAGAGCGTGGTGGAGCGGAAGACCACCATCCCCATCCTTTCCAACTTCCTGTTTGAAGTAGACGAAGACCGCCTGACCCTCACCGCCACTGATCTCGATCAGGCCATCTGCACCAGCACGCCAGTCAAGGTCAAGAAGGCCGGCGCCTGCACCATTCCGGCGCGCAAGCTCTACGACTATGTGAAGCTCCTGCCCGAAGGCGATGTCTCCATCAAGCTCCTTGAGAACCACTGGGTGCAAGTCCGCAGTGGCCGCTCCAACACCAAGATTGTCGGCATGGCCCGCGCCAACTACCCGCAGGTTCCGCAGTTCCCCTCCATTCCGGTTACCAGCATTCCAGTACCGGTCCTGCAAACACTGATTGCGCGCACCGTATTTGCCATCTCCAACGAGGAGTCGCGCTACACGCTCAACGGCGCGCTGCTGATCCTCAAGGCCGAGTCGCTCGCCATGGTGGCTACTGACGGCCACCGCCTCTCCTTCGTCGAGAAGCCCAACGAAAACCTCGAGGGCGTGACCGGCGAAATGCGCATTCTCATTCCACGCAAGGCCCTTCACGAGTTGCAGCAATTGCTCAGCACCACCGACGCTGAGAAGGTCGACTTTGCCGACGACGAGCACACGCTCTTCTTCCGCGTCGGCCACCGCACCCTCTCCAGCCGCAAACTCTCTGGCCAATTCCCCAACTTTGAGGCCGTCATGCCGCGCGACAATACCAAGTTCGCCGTGGTCCGCTCCAGCGAGCTCGCCGCGGCCATCCAGCGCGTGGCTCAGTTCGCCGATGAGCGTTCCGGAGCCGTTCGCTTGCGCCTTGAGAGCAACGAGCTCAAAGTCAGCGCCAACTCCACCGAGTCGGGCGAGAGCGAAGACACCATCGACACGCCTTACGCGTCCGATCCCATCGCCGTCGGCTTCAATTCGAACTACATCATCGATTTCCTTAAGGCTCTCGGGAACGAAGGAGAGGTCCGCCTCGAGTTCAAGGACGCCCAGTCCGCCGGCCAGATGCGGCCCGAAGATCCCGATGCCGAGTTCCGCTACCGCTACGTGCTGATGCCGATGCGGATCTGAGCTCGCAGGGCGTCACGGCGCTGCTCACTTCAGCCAGAGGAATGCGGCTGTGATCGAAGATCGTGCCGGCTGTAACGGAGACCTTCCGTCCGCAGCCGGAACAAGCCCAATAGCCATCGTCGCGGCGACAGCCTTTCTCGCCAGCGCACCCTGGACAGCGAAACCCCGACGGCCAACCCAGATGTTCCAGATAGGGAACGCAGGACATTGCGTCAGCAAACCAAGCGCGAAACTGTTGCCAAGTGGCTGGATAGTCACGCCACAAACCGGGTCTTGACTCGAAAACCTCAATATCTTGAGCCGACTGTATTAAGGCAGCTACTCCACCTGGTCAGATTATGCTGGAGTTTCGAATCAATATTTCCTTTCTCTTTGCCCGGCAACCTCTTCCCGGACGTTTTGACAACGAGCTATTGCGACTTCCTCTGCGGTTGAACTTGGGCAGGATGCCCTTGGTTCGGTAGAGTCACTCGCAACGACCCCCAGTATTCTCTCAACCATCGTCTTTCCATGGTGGGGAAGCTTCCGTATAGTCCTCCAGACGGCTTCGATCGAAGGATATCGGCACATCACCTAATCGATGCTGGCCTAGGCCGTGTTGACGGTGCTGGGTGCAGGAGATAAAAACTTCTCAGCGGAAGGTTCCTCTCTGCGTACAGGAAATCCGGCATTTCCTCGCTATCGTGCTGTGCAGCGGCTGGTTCGATCTGAATCATCTTCTGCACCGGTCTGAGTGGCGGCGACGGCATCAATTCCTCGCGCAGTTCTTCCTCTACCGAAAGCAAGCCCTCCTGTTTCTCGCAACTGAGTCGCAGCTGTAGTACGAAGCTAGTTACCGGCCCCTCTTTGAGAACGATTTAGCAGACATTTCGGCGAGCTTCGGGCGGCTGATGCTGCCTGCAAGCCCGGAAGCATGGGTGGCGCAAATTGCTTCCTGGGCCCCCGGCTCGGCCGCGTTCACTATCCGATGGTCAAGTCGTGAGGCAGGTCCAGACTGCTCAAATTCTGCGGCAGCTCGGGGAGTGGTCCTCGCCACTGCAATTGGCGCTGAATGGAGTCGGCAAGCTTGTACTTTCTCTGTGCCGCGGTAAGCGTGGTTCCACCAACAAGGTCGATCTTGGCGAGGTCGTACTGGCCAAGGCCGAGTTGGCTGGCGAAGTTCAAATAACCGACCCAAGCGGGGTCAATGGTCATGGCCTCGAGGCCCACGCGGTCGGCCGCGACGAAGTCCGTGGAGGCGATAGCGATGTGCGAAGGCACCGGCGTGCCCTGGATGGGACCGTTTCCTTCCATTCCTTCAAAGCCATCGATGACAGCGACGCCCCAGTTGGGCTGCAGCTTCTGCGCGTTGAGCAGCATGTTGCAGTTGCCGTCGCGTACGTTGGGGTGAACCCTTGGCTTGTCACTCCAGCGGGATTCACCGGGCACACTGTGCAGGGGAGCGCCCATGGCCATGTTTTTAACCGACATGGTGGCGACGACGATGTTGTGGGTCTTGAGCATGGCGCTGCTAATGATGTACGCATCGGGATCGAGCAGGCGCGCGGCAAGGCGCACGGGAACCATGTGGAGATTGGGATCGACGATGGAGTTCAGCTCGTATTTCCCCTCGCGGTTCAGATCCACGAGGCTGATCTTCTGGGAGCGGCGCTGGGCGGACAACTCGTTGTACTTGAAGTTAGAAAAGCCCTCCAGCGTGTCTCCCGCGGAGGATTCGGCAATCACCACCGGACCGCGGAAACGGGGCTCCAGATAGTCGAGGATGCCATTCAGGGCGTCGACATTGGTGGCGGCGAGTTGGTTTTGCGTGGATACGTTGTTGGGCTTGATGAGCACATACTTCTTGCGGCGCAGACCGGGCCGGATCTGATCGTCGATTGCCAGCAAGGCCTGATAGACGTTCTTGCGGCGGTCGTCCCCGTGAATCAGCGCAACCTTGGAGCGTGCAGCGGCGGGGGACGTCGGCACCTCGACCGCGGGAGCAGCCTGGGCGTGCAAAAGCTGCGGCAACTGAGACTGAAGCAGGAGACCAGTTCCGGCCATTTGGACGAAATTCCTGCGCGATAGATTCATGGGACACCTTCCTCAGGGCAATCAATCTGTGGATTTGACCTAAGCCGGGTGTTGGAACATGGCCGCGAGCTCCGGCCGCAGAGCAAGACACATAGCTCATCTCATCCGCACTGATTGCTTACGTACCGTATACCCACGGCGAGAACGCGTGTCAATCGAAGAGGGTGCGGCAGGTAATGCTTCTGCATCGCGGCGGGCAGAAGAGATTCAGGGGAGATAGATGCTTAGTACAAGGGACAAAAACACTTAGGCCTCTGTGACGCGATCATTGTGATGATGGTCACACGTGTTTGTGATTTGGGGTAAAGATTGGTAAGTGCGATCACCATGGGCCGGCAGGAGACGGCTTTCTGTTCCAGGCTTTGCGAAGGCGATGCCAGGAGATGGTTCGCGGACGTTGCTCCCAATGGCAGGCGCGGGGGGGGGCCGGGGAATCACGGCTGCGCGTGGGGGGCCATCAGGAGCGTGAGGGCATCGGGGACCATCTCGATCCTGACCGGCAAGGAGCCGAGGAACTCTCCATCCACCTCCACCAGAATTGAGAGCTTTGAGCCGTCGCAGGGACGGCACTCGACCCATGGCGTATCTACGAGCTCGATGTCGTGCGAGAAGGAGTGCCGCCCGACCGTCACGGCGAGGAGGAACTTCAAGTAACGAAAACGACTGCGGGTTCGGAACGCGAGCAGGCGGAGGGAGTCGTCGTGGAGAGTGGCGCCGGGGGCAAGTTCACGCAGGACGCCGCCAAATGAGTGCACGCGGACGACGAGCAGTTGGGAGAGTTCAGCCACGCGTGGCGGACCGCTTGCGTTGCCGGGAAACGTGGCCTGGAAAAGAGGAAACGAGGCCGTGGCCCAGATCCGGAAGGCCTCAACGAGATAGACAATGTAGCCGAAGCGCCGCTTGAGGCCGGCATCGAGCTGGGACATCAGGAGTGCA
>JAJZNH010000088.1 GCA_021811745.1 Acidobacteriota bacterium | reverse complement strand
TGATGTACTTTGGAGACCACCGACCGCAACGGGCTCGAAGCAAATCACGATGGATCGAGATGAGTTCCCCTCCCAAAAACGCCCTTCGCGGCAGTGATCGGCCTGGCGCGGGGAACCAGTTCCTTACGCTTCCACCGTGCGCTTCAACTGGCCGCAGGCGGCATAAATATCCCGGCCTCTCGGCTTGCGCAAATAGGCGGGGATACCCGCGGCGATAAGAGCTTCACGGAAACTCTCAACCGAATCGGTCTGCGGCATGGTGTAGGCGATACCGGGCCCGGGATTCCACGCGATCAGGTTGACCTTGGCGGGCAGGCCGGTGCGGCGCACCAGGCGCGCGACTTCCCGGGCGTGCCCGGGCCGGTCCGTCACCCCGTCGAGCAGAACGTACTCGAAGGTGACGCGCTCGCGGGGACGGAGGCGCACCATGCGCACCGCTTCCATCACCGCTTCGATGGGCCACTTGCGGTTGATCGGCATCACCTCGGCACGGACTTCGTTGTTGGGCGCGTTGAGGCTGATGGCAAGTTTGGGACGCAGCTCCGGCGGCTCCTGGGCAAAGCGCTCGATTCCCGGCACGATCCCCGCGGTCGAGACCGTCATGCGCTGCGGGCTGAGGCCCACTTCCTTCACGAGCAGCCGGACGGCCGCCATGAAGTTCTCGTAGTTCAGAAACGGCTCGCCCATGCCCATGAAGACGAGGTTGACGCGGTCGCTGCCGACCTCGACGCCCTGCCGGTCGAAGACTTCCAGGACTTGCCCGGCGATCTCGCCCGGCGTGAGGTTGCGCTGCAAACCCAGCTTGGCCGTGAGGCAGAATTGGCAATTGACCGCGCAGCCGATCTGGCTCGAGATGCAGAGGGTGGCGCGGGTCCATGGCTTCCCCGTCCCGTTCAAGGGTTCGTCCTCTTCTACGCCCTGTTCGCCGCCGTCGCCTTCCGGCATCCAGACAGTTTCCACGGTGTCCCGCCCCAATCCTGGGCACGCGATCAGGTAGCGCTCGGTGCCGTCCACAGACCGAAAGGCCTGCGCGATCCGGGGCCGTCCCACCTGCCAGCCTTCCCCGGCCAGGCGGTCGCGCAGGGCTTTGGGTAAAGTCGTGATGGAGGCAAGATCCGCAAGCCGCTGACGGTAAATCGCTTCCGCCAGTTGGCGTCCGCGCCATGCCGGCTCGCCCGCCTTCTTCATCCGGCGCGCCAGCTCCTCCGAGTTCTGTCCGCAAAGGTTCAGACCTCCCTCTTGGGGGGGGACTGCGTCTAATCGAACGAGCTGGTCGGGGCTCTCCGGCACGTTGTCAGTATTTCACCGCTGCGGTTCTGAAGCCAGTTACGGATCTAACCACTTGTTTTTGTTTGATTTGCCTTTCTTCTAGCCTCGGCGTGCCGTTTCGGCCCTGTTGCCCTACAATCGAGACTTGACGGGATTGGCCTTGAACAACGAGCGCAACCTTCGCCGCACCGTATTGCCCAACGGTCTGATCGTCCTGACCGAACGCATGGAGCATCTGCGCTCCGTGGCCATGGGCGTTTGGATTAAATCGGGCTCCCGCTGCGAGCCGGCCGAGACCAACGGCATTTCGCATTTTGTCGAGCACATGGTGTTCAAAGGCACGCGGTCCCGGACCGCCCAGTCCATCGCCCGCGAAATGGACGCCATCGGCGGCAACCTGGACGCCTTCACCAGTAAGGAAACCATCTGCTTCAACGTCAAGTCGCTGGGCGAGCACGTGCCCATCGCTCTCGACGTCCTCTCGGACCTGGTTCTGAACCCGGTGTTCGCGCGTCCGGAGATCGAGCGCGAGCGCGGCGTCATCCTCGAGGAAATCAAGATCGACGAGGACAATCCAGACGTTCTGGTGCATGAATTGTTCATGCAGAACTTCTGGAAAGGGCACCCGCTGGGCAAGCCGATCCTGGGCACCACGGAAACGGTCGGACGGCTGGCGCAGGAGCAGCTCTTTGCCTACCACTCAGACCGGTTCCACGCCGGCAACATCGTGTTTTCGGCCGCCGGCAATCTGGACCACGATCAGTTCACGGCCGCCGTCGCAGAAAAGTTCTCCAGCCTGGCTTCGGGAACCACTCCGAACGATCTGTCGGCGCCCGAACCCAGCGCGCGCATCCTGCTGCGCAACAAGAAATCGCTCGAACAAGTGCAGATCTGCCTGGGCGTGCCGGCGCCGCCAATCACGGACGAGAACCGCTTTGCCACGCTGATCCTCAACACCGTGCTGGGCGGCGGCATGAGCTCGCGTCTGTTCCAGACCATTCGCGAAGAACGCGGGATGGCCTACTCGGTCTACTCCGACCTGAGTCCCTATCGCGATACTGGCACACTCTGCGTGTACGCGGGCACCTCCGCCGGCAAGGTGATGGAGGTCGTGGACCTGATCGTGGCCGAATTCCGCAAGCTGAAGGACACGCCGCTTACCGGCGAAGAATTGACCCGCGCCAAGGACCAGGTGAAGGGCAACGTGCTGCTGGGCCTGGAGAGTTCGAACTCGCGCATGGCCAACTTGGCGAGGCAGGAAATGTATTTCCGGCACTTCTTCTCGGTGGACGAGGTCATCGCCCGTATCGACCAGGTAACCGGAGCGGCCGTGCAGGCAATGGCGCAGCGCCTGTTCGACACCGAAAAAATCGCCATCACGCTGCTGGGCCGGCTGGACGGCCTCAAGTTGAGACGCGCCATGCTGCAGTGTTGAAGACGGCCTCTGGGCCGCCGCGGGTTCGAGTCAGGCTTCTCTTTGCGTGTGGCGGAAGCCCCGCCTGGTGGAATGAGCCAGAGGCTGAGAGCCAGAACCCGGGATCTGCCTTCCGAGCGCTGGATTTCCCTTTTGCGTCCTTACGTTATAGCATTTTGTCGAACGGGCGGGGCACTTTCCGCCTGCTCTAAAGGATTTCCATGGAACGCAGGTCTTCGCTCGCCCGAAAGCGCCACAGCGCGCCCGGTTGGGTCACGCCCAACGGCTTCACGCTGATGGAATTGCTGATCGTGATTGCTATCATCCTGATCCTGATGCTCATGGCCATTCCCACCATCGGAAGTTTGAAGAAAAAGGCCAACGAGACATCGGCAATCAACTCCGTTCAGGTGATCAACAAGGCCGAGATCCAGTACCAGTCGACCTTCCCGGCGAACGGCTATGCTTGTGCGCTGACGGCCCTGGGCGGCGATCCGGCGGCAGGGGCGCCTTCAGCCACCGGCGCGCAGATTCTGCAACAGGACTTGGCTTCCGGCGACAAATCGGGCTACATCTTCAACATCACCAACTGCACCAAGGTGACGATCAACGGGCAGGATCGCTATACCGGCTACACCGTGACGGCGGTGCCGGAAACGGTGGGCAAGACCGGCGACCGCGGCTTCTGCAGCGACCAGTTCGGCACCATCAAGCAGGACCCTGCGGGCGGTACGAACTGCAGCCAACCGCTGCAATGAGGCCGCCGCGCCTCCATTTGCGGCGCGGCAGCCTGTGGATGGCTGCCGCGCTCCTGTCTGCGCCCCTGTGCGCGCAGCAACCGCTGCCGTCCGTGCATGATCTGGCCGCGCGCGTGGACCGCCACTACAATTCCCTGCACTCGCTCAAGGCCAGGTTCTCTGAAACCTACCAGGGACTGGGCATGGACCGCTCGGAGAGCGGCACGCTCCTGCTGCGCAAGCCCGGACGCATGAAGTGGGAGTACGACACGCCCGCGGGCAAGGCCTTCGACTTGGATGGAAAATATGCCTGGTTTTACAGCCCCGGCGACCCGCAAGTGCAACGGTTGCCCGCCAAGGAACTGAACGATCTGCGCTCGCCGCTGCGGTTTCTGCTGGGCCACACAGAGCTTGAAAAAGAGCTTGAGAACTTGACTCTGGCGCCAGCCGCCAACGGCGAATTCACGCTGACCGGCCGGCCCAAAGGCGAGAACCGCGTGGCGCACCTCGCGCTGACCGTGACGGCGCAGGGCGCGATTACCGGGATCGAGATGCAGGAGCCGGACGGAGCCATCACGCGCTTTCGCATAACCGAGCAGCAGCCCAATGCGCCCATTCCAGCCCAGACGTTCCGCTTTACGCCCCCGCCCGGCGTGCCCGTGGTGGAAGCGCCGCCGCCGGTGTAGCCGGCCGCCGGTGGCCGCAGCAGTCACAGGAAACGCAAAAAAGACAGACCGTGCGGCCTGCCTTTTTGCGTTCTTACCAGAGACAAATCGGGCTTATTGAACGGGTTTATTTACCAGGCTTCGCGGGGGCGCTGACCGGAGCGGAATGTGTACCTTCCAGCACTGAATGTGAACCCGTGGACCGGGTATAGAGCACCACCAGGGTCAGCGAAGTGCACATGAAGATTACCGCCGACCAGGTGGTGAGCCGGGTGAGCACGTTGGCCGCGGCACGCGGGCCAAACGCCGTCTGCGAGCCCTGGCCGCCGAAGGCGCCGGCCAGATCGGCCGAGCGACCCTGCTGGATAAGCACCACGCCGATGATGAACAGGCACACAATCACGTGCACCGCGAGAACGAAATAGAAGAGAATCTGCATTCGAGGCTGCTTTCAAGAACCGGCCGAGAACCAGTAAAAACTGGGGGACAAGTGAAGAATCTGGACCAGCTCAAACATTTGGTGCGGAAGGCGGGACTTGAACCCGCATGCCTTGCGGCGCCACCCCCTCAAGATGGTGTGTCTGCCAATTTCACCACTTCCGCGCACTGACCTTCAAAGTATAACAAAGACGGAGATCGCGGACAGGCAAGCGCTCAGCGCGCGAAGTGGCTCCTGCACGGGCGCCGCACGGAAAAAGGCGACCGGCTCGATGCCATCTCCAAGCTAGCCGTTGAGGCCGGGAAACCAGATGAGCCCGGGCTTGCGGAAGAAGGCGCGCGCCGCCGCAAATAGCAGAGCAGGCGCGCATCCTCCGGCCACCGGATACTGCCCTGAATCCGCAAGAACGATCAAGAACGATCTAGACGCTGAAGGACGAGCCGCAGCCGCAGGTGGACTTTACCTGCGGGTTTTCGAACTTGAAGCCGGCGGCTTCGAGGGTTTCTACGTAGTCGACTATGCAGCCGTTCAGGTACATCAGCGAGGTAGCGTCGATAAACACTTTCAGGTCATCGAAAGCGAAGACCTTGTCCATCATGCCCCCCTGGTTCTCGAAGGCCATCGAGTACTGGAAGCCCGAGCATCCACCGCCGACCACGCCAATGCGCAGTCCGGCAGGAATGGGGTCCTGGGTTGCCATGATTTCGCGCACCTTGGCAATGGCCTGCGGGGTCAGTGTAAGCGGCGGCATCTTCACGGTTTCCGGTGTGGGTGCTGCGGTTGCTGTGGCCATGAATCTCTCCTCGGAGTGAACTCTTTCTTCCACTGTACTGCTCGGCAGGCAGGGAAACAACCCGCGCGCAGCCTCATTCTTTCGATGCTTGCGCCGCCCGCGGGGTCGCAGAATCGAATTGGCCCTCTCGCGCCCAGGTGTCTCCCATCGCTCCGCCGTTGCGCGCAACAAAATATTCGGATGGCAAAGACAAACCTATCTCTCCGGGGCTATGATGGTTGACCAAAAGGCCCCAAGGACCGCCGGGGAATGCCTCGCACGCGGAATCGCCGGCGTCCGGGACCGGGAATGCCCATCGGAGGTGGAACCATGACCTTTCTGCCCGGCATGTGGACGGTGTGGGGCGCGCTTGTGGTAGTGGCTGCCGCGCTGCACATCTACCGGGGAAGCCTGATGAAGGACGAGGAGGATCAGATTTTCCTCGATGACTCGTTCTCGCACGAGAAGGCTGC
>JAJZNH010000962.1 GCA_021811745.1 Acidobacteriota bacterium | reverse complement strand
CTTCATAGGACGTTCCCCGAGATCGTTTCAGTTTCGGCGAGAGACGATGAACCTCTCTGGGCAAAGATTCCTTACGCAAGGTGACTTTCAACGTTCCCTGCGGCCTCCAATGAAGGGACCAATTGCAATCAATATAGATGCCTTTTGGAACCCCCGGGATGCCCCTTCCCCTGAAGTGTGCAGTCGCGTAACCAATGCCCGCATCTTGAAGGAATTGAAGCGCATGCGCGATTCCAGAGCAAGCACGGAAAAGCGCCCGCCACAACGGCGTTTTTGCCGCAGGACGTGGCCGGAGGGATGCGGGGCGGAATGCTCCCAATTCACTCGGTCCCACAGGCGATAGGCGCCTGACAGGGGATGGCAAAGACATGGCGAACGACCTCAGTGAAGATTGGCCGACAGCTCAAGGGTTACAGGCGAAGGAATCGCTCACACAATCAGCGACACGCGGGCTGGGCTTTAAGCGGAGGGAGGAGGTCGAAAGAAAATGTTTGGGAAAAAATGGGCCGGCGAAGGAGGCTGATACTGGCGAAAGGGGAATCTGATCCCCAGCAGGATATTTGCGGCCGCCAGATCTACGACAACCCAGGACGCCAGAATGGCAAAGGAGAGATAAGGATGTACTGGATCCGGTGTAGGAATTCCCTCGGACACAACCTCAGGTGTATCAACGGGCAGAGCCTTGACTGCCTGGACGTCACCATCGAGGGTAACGGGTATGCCGTACGACGCCATCTTTGCTTCCAGGGCAAAGAAAAATGCCAGGAAACACAAGCCAAGGGCTAGCGCGGTGCGCCCGGATGGACGGCGGTTAGCCTGAATTCCTGACATAGAATCAGTTTACCATGCCGACAGGTGCTTGAATTTACTGAAGATTTAGTACGCATCTGCCGCAGGCCCTGTTTAATGCTCCATTAAAGATGAATCCAGCCGCCCCGAATCAGCGCGAGAGAACCGAGGGCTACGACAATCCACAACAGCACCCCTTGCAAAAGCGGCCGTACACCTACCTGTTGCAGGGTTTTCCTGGATAACCCTGTACCGATTAGGTACAGGGTGACCGTCAGGCCGATGATGCCGAGGTGCCTCAACACTCCATAGACGTGCCGGAATATGGGAAGGTAAGTGTTGGCGACGGCTGCCAGGCAAAAAAACAGGATGAACCAGGGATATTGCACGCGCGCCTTGCTCTTGCGCGCCATGGCCGTTCCCACCGACATGGGCACGATCCAAAGGGCGCGGGCCAGCTTTACGGTTGTGCCTACTGCCAGCGCTACCGCGCCAAACTTCGCGGCCGCTCCGACGACGGAGCTGGTGTCGTGGATGGCAAGCGCCGACCAGAGGCCGAACTGGGTCTGGGTCATGTGCAGATAGGTACCGATTCCCGGAAACGTGAGCAGCGCGACGGAGTTGAGCACAAAGATTGTGCCCAGCGAGACAGCCAGCTCCTCCTCGCCGGCGTTGGTGATGGGAGCGACCGCGGCGATGGCGCTGCCGCCACAGATCGCGGTTCCGGCTGAGATGAGAAACGAGATTCTCCGTTTTACGTTAAAGAGCTTGCCCAGCGCCAGGCCGAACAGCATCGCGAATGTAATGCTGACTGCCGTGTAGGCGAATCCGGAGCGGCCGGCGTGAAGAACCTGCTGCAAGTTCATACCGAAGCCAAGGCCGACCACCGAGGCCTGCAGCAGAAACTTGGACAGTTGTTTGGCGTCGGGCTGAAACGAATGCTCACAGCTAAACCCGTAGATGAGACCACCAACCAGCGCTACCGGCGGCGAAATCAGGCCGCTGGCAGCAAGAATCAATCCAATGAAAAAAGCGTTTCGGGACACAGGACTAGTGTCACGTGCGCTTTACATCGGAGTCCAAGCAGAAGTAATCATGACCCATTTACGCTTTTTATGGGTAAGCGTGGGTTATCGCTGGCCGCTTCGGGCCGGCAATCTTCTTGTGCCCGCGCGCGCGAAGAGAAATCTCCGGAACTCCATGGCAAGGCCCGCGGGTTCCGGTCCCGATGCATAGGTGACCAGAAAATCGCGCCGTATGCGCAGGTCTTCGATTTCAACAACCTTGAAGCTGCGGTCAAGCCTCAGGTCTTTGGCAATGGCCCAGCGCGACACGAAGCCGACGCCCAGGCCGGCTTCAACCGCGGACTTGATCGCCTCAGTGGAGTTGAGTTCCATGACAATGTGGAGGGCGCTGCGCTTGACGCCAAGGCGCTCCAACTCCATTTCAATGACGCGGCGCGTGCCTGAACCGCGCTCGCGCATCAGCAGCGGCGCCGCGCATGCGTCGGCGCAGGGAACGGAAGCGCACTCAGCCCAATCGTGCGCAATCGGGACGATCAGAACCAGTTCGTCCCTCAGGAACGGTTCTGTTTTCACGTCGCGGCTGCGCGCCGGTCCTTCGATCAGTCCCAACGCGATCTTCTGCTTCTGCACCGCATCGACAATTTGCTCGGTGTTGCCGCTAATGAGCGTAGGGTGAACGCGAGGATGTTGCCTGCAAAACTCGCCCAGAAGATGGGGCAGAACGTACTGGGCAATCGTGGTCGAGGCGCCCAGAGCCAGTTTTCCGGCATGGTCTCCGCTTAGCGCCGCCAGCTCGTGCTCGGCCTGGATGAGAAGCGTGTTGACCTGCTCCGCGTAATCAAGCAGCACGCGGCCCGCGGGGGTAAGCCGGATGTGCCTGCCGGTGCGGTCGAACAACTGCGTTCCCAGGTCCTCTTCCAGCGCCTTGATCTGAAGGCTCACGGCGGGCTGCGTGAGGTACAGCTCTTCGGCTGCCTTGCGGAAGCTGAGCTGCTCCGCGACTGCCCGGAAGACGACCAGGCGGAAATTGTCGAGACTCGCCATGGTTTGATTAGAACATTGCAGAATGGCGGGCTTGCCGCAGGACGGGATGAAGCTGGAAGCTCAATCGAGGGCCGGTGCAGGTTCGCCAATGGTCAGGTCGATGCTCACTTCCGGCGGCGTCATCAGCGTATTGTGCACGGGGCAATGGTGAACAGCGCGCATGAGCGCTTCTTTTTGCTCATCGGTGAGGTGGACTGGACACGCGATCTGAATGCGGAAGTTTCCATACCGGGCGGGCGGCTTCAGCTTGTCCGCCGTTAGCGTGACCTCCACGCCGCTCTGAGCAAGGTTGCGCGTCTTGAGATACTGCACCGCATAAAAGGCCGCGCAGGAGGCCAGCGAGGCCAGCAGCATCTCGGGCGGCGTCATGCCGGAATCTTCTCCACCGTTGTCCTGTGGCTGGTCGCAAATAATCGTGTGCGAGCGTGACTGGACGGCGAACTTCACTTGGCCGAGGTGTGAAACCTTTACTTCCATATATAAAAATCTCCTCCCTTACTCAAGAAAAGTCATGAGGGGCCCGAATCGTTACAGGGCCTAGACCGTTGGCATGCCGAGCATGCGCAAATACTCCTGCGTGAGGATGGCGCGCAGGCGGGGCGCAACGGCGGAGTCGCAAGGAATATCGAGCGAACGGCAGCGGTCAATGGCGGTCCGCAAATCGCGCAGAAACGCCACGCACGCCGGGCATGCCTCGATATGCTTGCGCATCTGATCGCATGTGGGCGCCTCAATTCTTCCATCCATATAGTCAGACAGGTTGGCGAAGAGTTCGCGGCACTCTGGCGGGCGGCCTTCTTTCTCGCTCCGCGATCTTTTCCTGGGCGCCTTTGCGCTCTCCTTTTCCGCAGGAACGCCGTCGAGGATACGGCTCATCTCTTTGCGCACCGCCAGGCGCGCGCGATGCAGACGAACCCTGACCGTCCCCGGCTGCAGGCCGAGAATCGTGGCTACCTGCTCGGTGTTCAGCTCCTCCATATCATGCAGGACAAGGACCAGGCGCAAGGGCGCGGGAATGCGCAGGACCGCCTGATGCAGCATGTGGGCCTGCTCGGCGTGCAGCACTGTGCCCTCGGGACTCTGGGTGGCGTCTGCCAGCAACCGTCCAAGCTCCGCGTCGTCCGGCATAAGCTCGTCAAGGGAATAGGCCTGCCTGGATGCATCCGCGCCCTTGCGCCTCATGCGCCAGCAGCGATTTCTGGTTACGGTATACAACCAGACAGCGAGCGCCTGCGGATCCTGGATCTTGGAGAGATGCGCAATCGAACGGAAGAGCACCTCCTGCATCGTGTCTTCCGCATCTTCGGGGTGCCCGCAAACCTTCATGCTGAAGGAATAAACCGTGTTTTGCAGGAGACCGATGGCCTCTTCAACGGCTTCCGGCGTGTTACGGCGCAGCAAATCTGCTGCTTGAGTAAGTTCAGGGCGCATCGAAGGGGACTCTCAAGAAGTAAGTTCATTATATCGTCTATCGTGCGCAGGAACCTTATGGCGCTGCCATCCGCCGTGATCGGGCAAGGCGGCTGCGCGGGCGTCCCGACTGCCGGACACTATTGGGCGCACTGATGCCCGTGGTCTTCCGATTGCAGCGCGGACTCAATCATGGCCAGACAGATGGGGCAGATCTTTTTGAGCCATTGCCGTTCTCTTCGGCCTGCAGGCTCTGCGTCCGCGGCTATCGAAGCGCGCAGAAGGGCAATGGCAAGATCGCATTCCGCCCCGGGCCGATGCGACTCCAGCCGGAACATGTGACGATAGACCTCATCCTTGAGCCGTTCGTTCCGGCTATGGCGGGAACACGAGGATGAGCTGACGTCTTTACGCATGGTTATGGACACGCTTTTGCTTGAAGGAGCCATGAGTACCGGCCAACCCTAACAGCATTGGCCAATTGAAAGCCCGCTGCCTGCAGATAGCCCGACGCATGAGACGCGTCGACGCGATGCGCCAGGGGCGGCCCATGTTCCGGATCCACGTCCGGCCGCCAGTCGAGGATGGCAACTCTGCCGCCGGCTTTCAGTACACGGCGGGCTTCGCGCGCTGCGGCTTCCCAATCTTCCAGCTCATGCCAAACGTTGGCGAGAAAGTAAAGGTCGCAGCTTGCCTCCGGCAGCCCGGTTCGCTCAGCTTCCGCTTGCACCAACTCCACGTTGGCGAGCCCATCCCGGTCCAGCTTGGACTTGAGCAGCGCCAGCATCTCCGGCTGCGCATCGACCGCGTAGACCTTGCCCGCCGGTCCGACGGCCTCGGCCATCGGCTGTGCGAAATAGCCCGTGCCCGCGCCGATGTCGGCCGCTGCCTCTCCAGGGCGCAACGCCAGTGCCCGCATGACTTCCGCCGGCGGCAACCATACCATGCGCTCGGGATCTTCGAGCCGGTGAGCATGAGATGCGTGGAATCGTCTCTCGTGCATCTATGCCTCAAGCGGCCTTTCCGCAGTTGGCGTCCTTCAGTCCCATGGCGCGCAGAATCGCCATGGCCGGGCACCAGTTGGTGAAGGCTGACTGCAACAGGTTGAGTCCGACGAACGCCGTCAGCCAGAGCCAGTACGGCGAGAGGTAATGAGCAAGGCCGAGCGACAACAGCACGATGATGCCGGCCAGCATGCGCAATGCGCGTTCTACAGTCATTTGGTTTCTCCTTGATTGGTGGTAGGTTCACAGGTGATTCCAGGCTCGCGGTGGCGATGAATGATGTAGTAAAGAATCGGAATCGTCGGCCACGAGAGGAAAGTGGAAGCGATGGCTCCGGCCATCAGCGATATGGCCAATCCCTGGAAGATGGGATCGGTGAGGATGACGCTTGCGCCCACCACAACGGCCGCGGCTGTCAGCAGCATGGGGCGGAAGCGGATGGCGCCGGCATCGATCACGGCCTGGGACAGCGGTACGCCCTGCCGCCAGCGCAGCTCGATGAAGTCGACAAGGAT
>JAJZNH010000643.1 GCA_021811745.1 Acidobacteriota bacterium | reverse complement strand
GTCTTTCAGCAGCAGCTCGCCAGGGTGGGAATCGCGCTCGGCCTGCGCAGCTTCGAATTCGCCACTTTCTATTCCGACATAGTGCGCGGAGCGTTCCAGTTGTACTCGCTGCGCTGGATCGGCGGCAATGAAAGCCCCGACATTTTTGCCTACGCATTCTCCACTGCGCGCTTTGCCCCTCGGGGCGGCAACCGCAGCCATTACTCAAATCCGCAGCTCGATCGCCTGCTCGACGACGCCGCCGCAACGCCGGACCTTGCGCGGCAGCGCGCCGATTACCTCCAGGCCCAGAAGATCCTGGCGCGCGACCTGCCGGCTGTCAACCTGTGGTATCTCGATACCGTGCTCGTGCGAAACCGGCGGCTGACCGGCGTGACGCCTTCGCCGTCGGGCAGCTTCAGCTTTCTGGAAACCGCAGCGCTCCAGGCTTCGAGCGGAAACAACTGAAGCAGCCTGCGCAAGACGCAAGCTGACAAACGGCCGGCGTACCGATCCTCGCAGGGCCGAGCCCATTTCGCGATTCGCACTTTCCCTCTCCTGATCGCAGCATCGGCAAATGAAACTCCATCCCTGCGCTTTGCACCCTGCCCTCAACCTTTTCGCGGCTTGCTCCGTCTACCGAAACAGAGATCGGAATTTCGCGGCAGGAAAGCGGCTCAAGCCGCTCATAGGAAAGGGCGTATGAAGATCTGGTTGGAGCGTCGCATCGCGTTTGCCTCGGTGGCCATAGCGCTGGCCGCGGGGCTGGCGGCTACCGTGGTCCACGCGCAGGCGGCTTCTCATTTCCTTGGCACCGTCACTGCCGTCAACGGTGACACGCTCACCCTCCAGCCTGCCCAGGGCGAGGAGCGCCAGGTGCAGGTGCCCTCCACGGCGGAACTGAAGCGCATTGAGCCGGGGCAAACGAGTCTGAGCGGTGCGGCCACCATGCAGTTCAGCGAGATCGCTACGGGCGACCGGGTGCTGGTGTGGATCGATCCGAATTCCACCTCCGGCACGCCGAAGGCATTGCGGGTAGTGGCTATCAAGGCTGCGGATCTAGCCAGAAAACGCCAGGAAGAGCAGATGGACTGGGAACTCCACGGCGTCGCCGGACTGGTGAAAAGCACCGATCCCACTACGGGAACCATCGTGATTACCGCCGGCGCGGGCGCCACGTTGCGCACCATTACGATTCACACGACCCAAAGCACCATCCTTAAGCGCTATGCGCCCGCCTCGATAAGTTATTCCTCCGCGCAGACGGCGCCGTTCGACGCGATTCATGCGGGCGACGAATTGAGGGCCCGCGGCGAAAAGGACAGCCAGGGAAAGGAATTGACGGCGTCCGAGGTGGTTTCCGGCAGCTTCCGGAATGTCTCCGGGGTCATCCTTTCGACGGACCCTGCGAATTCAACCTTCGTTGTCAAGGATCTGGTAACCAAGAAGCCGGTCACGGTGGCAGTGGCCGCGGATGCGCAAATGCGCGAATTGCCGGAACGGATGGCGCAGTTTCTGGCGGCGCGTCTGAAAGGTGAGGCCGCCGGCAACGGTGGCAGCAAAGAGCGGCCGCAGGGCCAACCCCAGGGAGCCATCGGCCGGCAGGGTGATTTCACACAGCGCGGCGGCGGGGGCGCTGGCTCCATGAGTTCGCAGCAGATTCTCAACCGCGCGCCAGTTATCCATTTCAGCGATCTTAAGAAAGGCGAAGCCGTGATGCTGGTGGCGACGCAAGGAGAAGCACATGTCACCGCTATCACCCTGGTCGCGGGCGTCGAGCCGTTGCTCGAAGCGCCGGCCAGCCAGAATCTGCTCTCCAACTGGAGCATGGGTTCGAGCGCGCCGGAAGGCGCAGGGGACCCGGGAACGCCGTAGAGCCACGCTCCATTCCCGAAAAATTTGTCATCCTCTTCTATTACCAGCAAGCGAGGGAAACACGTGTATTCACGATTCCATTGCATCATCGGATTTCTTGCCGGCCTTGTACTTTGCCTTGCCGGAACGGCGGCATCTGCGCAGCATTCTGGTGCGCCCGCGCCCCCGGCGGCCATTTTGCGCGGCCACATCACCGATCCCACGGGCGCGCTGATCCCCGGGGCAAAGATCACCGTGCTTACCACGCAAGGCAAAGTGGCTGGAACGGCCACAGCCGATGCGGCTGGCGGTTATGCAGTCCGCGGACTCGCGCCGGGAAGCTATATTGTGCAGGCCGAGTTCCAGGGCTTTGCCACCTTCGTCTCCGCGCCCATCGCCATTGAGGCAGGCCAGGCGAAGGAATTCGACGTCAAGATGACGATCGAGTCAACGCAACAGCAGGTAGAAGTGAATGCCGAGGGTAGTCCTGAGGTCAGTACCGAGGCGGGCGCTAACGCCAGCGCCATCGTCCTCAAAGGAAAAGATCTCGACGCCCTGTCCGACGATCCCGATGAGCTCTCCAACGAGCTAAGCGCCCTGGCGGGCCCCTCCGCGGGCCCCAACGGCGGGCAGATTTATATCGACGGTTTTACCGGCGGGCAGTTGCCGCCCAAGTCGGCCATCCGCGAGATTCGCATCAACCAGAATCCCTTCTCCGCGCAGTTCGACCGCCTTGGCTATGGCCGCATCGAGATTCTCACCAAGCCGGGAAGCGACAAGTTGCACGGCCGCTTTTTCGGCATGGGCAACGACGATACGTTCAACACCGGCAATCCCTTCACCAGGCAGATCCCTTCCTATCACAGCATCATGACGAACGGCACCGTCAGCGGTCCGATCTCAAAATGGGCCTCCTATTTTGTGAGCTTCCAGGACCGCGCGACGCAAGATGCGAGCATCTATGACGCGGCCACAGCGCTCCAGAACTCCACGTCCAAACTCTGGTACATTCCCACCGATGCCAATGGCAATATCATCCCGGTGAGCGGTGGCTTGTTCGCACCGCAAACCCTAACCACATTCGCTCCCCGCATCGACCTTCAGTTGGGCCAGAACAACACCCTCACCGTGCGCTATCAGTTCTGGCGCAATCACCAGACCGGCAGCATCGGCAGCACCGCGCTGCCTACCCAGAACTCGACAACTCAGGTGATCGAAAACGCCCTGCAGTTGGATGACTCGACCATCGTCACCAATAACATCGTGAACGAAATTCGCTTCGAGTATCGCCGCGGTTCGAACTACCAGACCCCGGTGAGCACCGCTCCTACCGTGATGATCCCTGGATACTTCACCGGCGGCGGCAATGCGGCGCAGTCCTCCAACGGTCATACCGATCATTTCGAGTTGCAGGAATTCGTAACCATGACGGCGGGCGCGCATGCGCTCAAGTTCGGCACCTGGATGCGCGATAACAGACAAGCCACCTCGACAAGCGCGAATTTCAACGGCACCTTTAACTTCCCGTCTCTGCAGGCCTATGTAGACACCCTGAACGGCCTGGAGCAGGGCCAAACCGTGGCGCAGATTGCACACAACTGCTCGGCCACCCAGCAGCAGGGCGGCTGCACGCCCAACAAACTCACCTATACCACCGGCCCATTCAGTTTCACCGGCAATCTGTTCGACCAGGCGTGGTTCTTCCAGGATGACTGGAAAGTGAACCGGTTTCTTACACTCTCCGGCGGCCTGCGCTGGGAATCGCAGAATCACGTCGCCGACCATAGTGACTGGGCTCCGCGTTTTGCCTTTGCCTACGCCCTCGACGGGCACAAGACGGGCAAGAGTAAAACGGTGCTGCGCGGTGGCTTTGGTTTCTTCTATGACCGCTTCCAGATTCAGAGCCTGATGAACCTGGAGCAGTACAACGGCACCATCAGGAGCCAGGCGCAGACGGTCATCTCCGACCCGACTTGTTACGATGGGACCAGCCTCAAAAATGCGCTCGCCCAGGGATGCAATTCCGGCGGTAACACGGCCGCCTCGGCTTCGCAGATCTACGCGATCACGCCCAGCTATCACTCCCCCTATGCGGAACAGGGCGGCTTCGGAATTGAACGGCAGTTGACGCACGCTTCGACACTGACCTTCACCTACCTGCACTCGTTCGGGCTTCACCAAATGGTAATCCGCAACGCAAATCCGTATACGCCGCTGCCGGGTACCACCTTCTACAACAGCACCACCGGTCCGCGCCTGCTGGCGAGCCAGGGCATCAACGGAATCGTGGATCAATACTTCCCCCAGGCGGTCTACAAGCAGAATCAGATCATCCTGAACATCAACGCCCAGTTCACCCGTAACTTCAGCATGGGCGGCTTCTACAATTGGACCCAGGCCAACTCCGACGGTGGCGCCTCGGCCGGCGGCGCTGGCGCCTACAATCCCTCCAACTCCTACAACCTGATGCTGGACTACGGCACCGCGTTTTTTGTTCGCCCTCAAACCGTGTTCGTCATGGGCAGTTACAACGGACCGTGGGGACTTACATTCAACCCCTTCCTCTTTGCAGAAGCTGGGCGGCCCTACAGCATTACGCTGGCCTCCGACCTAACTGGGGATAACTTCTTCAACGATCGGCCGGCCTATGCAAGCGCCAGCCAGTGCGCGCCCAGCAGCGGCCCTTCGAGTGCCGCCGCCACCAGCCTCGGCTGCTTTTCGACCGTCGTGGGCCCCAGCAGTGCGATCGTCCCTGCCGACATCCTGAGCGGACCGCCCTCCGTTGCGTTTAACCTGCGCCTGAGCCGGGCAATCGGACTCGGGCCCGCAGTGGAGGGCGCAGGCGGACCGCCCATGATGGGCGGCGGCCCCGGCGGTGGCCATGGGCGCTTCGGCGGCTTCGGCGGGCCCGTGGGCGGAGGCCGCTTCAGGGGCGGCATGTCTGGCACCGGCCGCAAATATTCGCTCACCTTCAGCCTGCAGGCTTTGAATTTGTTCAACGACATCAACTACGGGACCCCCTCGGGAACGCTGATTCCCACCTTTGACTCCAGCACCGGGATTACAGGCCCCGGAACTCGCTTTGGCGAATCCACCAAGCTCGCCGGCGGTTTGTTTGCCTCGCCGACGGGTTCCGCTGCGCGTCGCGTGTTCGTCCAGATGTTCTTCTCGTTTTAATTAGGCTTTTCCCATTCCGAACGTCAGAACGGGAAATCAGGGAGGCCGGAGTCGAAAGGCTCCGGCCCTTTTTTTTCTCAGTCCCCATGCCCGCCGGGCTCGCTCGAAAGGCAATCGCTATCGCCGGGCGTCAAGCAAAGACCGGTAGAATGACTCCCACTCCTCGGCCCGGGTCTGCATGTTGAAGTCCTCCCGAATCCGATCGCGCGCAGCACGCCCCCGGGCCTGCCGTTCCGCCGCGGATTCCTGCATGACAACCGCCATTGCCCCTGCCAGAGCGCCGGGATCACGGCATGGCACCACACGGGCAGCGTCTCCGGTCAGCTCTCGCACGCCGCCCACATCGGTGGCTACGACCTCCTTTTCCATCGCCATGGCTTCGCCAGCCGCCAGCGGCATGCCTTCCCATGCCGAACTCATCACGAATCCATCCGCGGCATCGAGCAGGGCCGGCAAATCGCGGCGCAGGCCCAGAAAGCGTACGGAGTGCTGCAGACCCAGGTTCGCCGCCAGCGCCCGCAGCGGCCCGTCGGTTTCGCTCCCCTCGCCCGCAATCCATAGTTGCGTGTCGGGTCGGTTCGCCTGAACCCGGGCGAAGGCACGGAGCATTGTGGGGTAGTCCTTTGCCGGAACAGCCCGCCCCGCGGCCAGCCAGATGAATCCGCCCCCCGCCCGATTCCGGCTCCGTACGACTCGCCGCCGCTCCGCATCCGGAACCAGTTCCTCCATCTCCACCGCATTCCGGATGACAACACACCGTTCGGCGGACACGGCTCCCAGGCGAACAAAACGGCGCG
>JAJZNH010000896.1 GCA_021811745.1 Acidobacteriota bacterium | reverse complement strand
CTCCAAACCGCAACGCGCCCCACTCCTGTTCCAGGGACTGCTGCCAATCGGCGATCCTCCGGCCCACGGCTCCGCCGCCGGCTGCCCTCACCCGGTAGGACGAGGCAGCGGGCAAATAGTGTTGCTCGGTGTACTGGCGCACCGCGCGATTGGCGGAAAAACGGGGCGTGAGATGCGCCATGCTCTCGCGCATGCGCGTCACCCAGGCCACAGGGATGCTCTCCTCGTTGCGGGTGTAGAACTCCGGCACAATCTCCCGCTCCAGCAGATCGTAGAGGGCGTTGGCTTCTGCGGCGTCCCAGGCCGGATCGTCGCCGTGTTCCTGGCCGTCGCCCAGCGCCCAACCCACCTCGGGCCGGTAGGCTTCCGCCCACCAGCCATCCAGTTCTGAGACATTGAGGCCGCCGTTCACGAGCACCTTCATCCCGCTGGTTCCGCAGGCCTCCCAGGGCCGGCGCGGGGTATTGATCCACACATCCACGCCCTGCACCAGATGCTCGGTCAGCGCCATATCGTAGTCGCTGAGGAAGATGGCATGAGGACGCACCCGCGGGTCGCGGATGAACTGGATCCACTGCCGGATCAAAGCCTGCCCGCCCTGGTCGGCGGGATGCGCCTTGCCGGCGATGATGAGCTGCACCGGGCGCTCGGGGTTGGTGAGAATGCGCACCAGCCGCTCCGGATCGTGCAGGAGCAGGTTCGGCCGCTTGTAGGTAGCGAACCGGCGCGCAAAGCCCAGGGTGAGAATGTGGGGGTCGAATATGTGCCTGGCGCGCTCGATCCTGTCCGGCGCGGCGCCCGAGGAGGCCAACAACAGCGAGAGGCGCTCGCGCGCATATTCCACCAACGAGGCTCTGGCCGCGTTGCGGCATGCCCATAGCTTGGCGTGAGGGACGCGGCGAATATCGTGCTCCAGCGCTTCTGTGGGTCCCAGCCAACGGTCCTTGCCGCAACTTTCCATCCAAAGGCAGTCGGCCTGCAACGAGTCCCAGCTGGGCACGTGCACGCCGTTGGTCACATGGCCGACCGGAACTTCAGCTTCCGGCCAGCGCGGAAAGATCGGCTGAAAGATGTGCCGGCTCACCTGCCCGTGCAAGCGGCTGACGCCATTCACCGCTCCGCTGCCTCGGATGGCGAGGTAGGCCATGTTGAAATCCTCGGCCTCATCGCCGGGGTTCTGGCGTCCCAAGGCCAGCAGATCGTGGAAGGCGATGCCGAGCCTCTGCTCGGCATAATTTCTCAGATATTGCTCAACGAGCGCTGGAGAAAAGCGGTCAAAGCCGGCCGGCACCGCCGTGTGGGTCGTAAAGAGGTTCCCTGCCCTCGTAGTTGCCAGCGCGGTTTTGAACGGCTGTCCCGTCTCTTCCATGAATGCACGCGCGCGCTCCAGAACCGCGAGGGCGGCGTGGCCTTCGTTCAGGTGGCATACCTCCGGATGAATCCCCAGTGCGCGCAGCAGCCTCCAGCCGCCGATGCCAAGCAGGATCTCCTGCTGGAAGCGTAACTCCGGGCCGCCACCGTACAGCTCGCTGGTGATGCCGCGGTGCGGAGGATAGTTCGCGGGATCATTGCTGTCGAGCAGATATAGCTTGACTCTGCCCACCTGCACCTGCCAGGCGCGCAGCCAAACCGAATAGCCGGGCAGGGCAATCTCGAGCCGCAGCCACTCCCCGTCCACAGTGCGCAGCGGCGTAATGGGCAACTGGCCGGGATCGTTGTAGGGGAATAATGCGTGCTGCACTCCGTCCCTGTCGATGACCTGGCGGAAATAGCCCTGCTGATACAAGAGGCCTACGCCCACGACCGGCACGCCCAGATCGCTGGCCGCCTTGAGCTGATCGCCGGCCACGTTGCCCAGCCCACCGGAATAGATGGGCAGGGCCTCGCTCAACATGAACTCCATGCTGAAGTACGCCACCGCGCTCAACGCATCGTGCGCATGCTTCTGCTGGAACCAGGCCGGCTCCCGCGCCGCTTTTCGCCGGCCATCGAGCAGGTCATCCAGGATCTTGCGGAATTCGGGATCGCCCAGCGCGCGCTCGAGCTTGGCCCGCGAAACCGTTTGCAAGACCACCCAGGGATTCGCGACCTGCGCCCACAAGTCTGGATCGAGCTGGCGCCATAGCTCATCGGTGGCATGACTCCACGACCAGCGCATATCCAGGGCCAGCTCCAGCAGCGATTCCATGCCCTCTATTCCGGCAGCAAACCGGATGGAACGCGGCCGGCTTCCCTCCCCCCGATCACTCATCACCCCTCCGCACGATGCGGCGCGCCAAGAGCGTCAGCGACCATCGTCTGCGCTTCTTCCAAAATGCGCGCCAGATGATCTGCTCCCTGGAAGCTCTCCGCATAGACTTTGTAGATTTCCTCCGTTCCCGACGGACGCGCCGCAAACCATCCGCTCTTTGCCACCACCTTCAGCCCGCCGATCGCGGCTCCGTTGCCCGGCGCGCGTGTGAGAATCTGCTCGACGGGTTCTCCCGCCAGATCTTTCGAGCGCACCTGCTCCGGCGAAAGCTTTCCAAGCACTTCTTTTTGCGCGCGCGTGGCGGGCGCATCCACGCGGTCGTAGACCGGCGCGCCGAACTCGCTCGTCAGCTCGCGGTAGATCTCGCCAGGATCGCGCTTCATGCGCGCCGTCATCTCAGCCGCCAGCAGCGCCGCGATGATTCCATCTTTGTCCGTGGTCCACACGGCGCCGTTGGTTCTGGAGAATGAAGCGCCCGCGCTCTCTTCGCCGCCAAAGCCAAGCGAGCCGTCGAGCAGCCCCTCCACAAACCACTTGAAGCCCACCGGAACCTCGTGGAGCCTGCGGCCGAGCTTTGCCGCCACGCGGTCGATCATCCCGCTGCTTACCAGCGTCTTGCCCACCGCCGCGTCCTGCCGCCACTCTGGCCGGTTCTGAAACAGATAGAAGATCGCCGCGGCGAGGAAATGATTGGCGGGCATCAGCCCCACGCTCTTAGACACGATTCCGTGCCGGTCGTGATCCGTGTCGCAGGCAAAGGCGATGTCGAAGCGGTCCTTGAGGCCGATCAAGCTCTGCATCGCGTAGGGCGACGACGGGTCCATGCGAATCTTGCCGTCCCAATCCACGGTCATAAAGCGGAAGGTGGGATCGACGGTCTGGTTGACGACGGTAAGATTCAACCCGTACTGCTCCGCGATCCGGCCCCAGTAATGCACTCCGGCGCCACCCAACGGATCGGCGCCCAAACGAATCTTTGCGGCCCGGATGATCTCCATGTCGATCACATTGCCGAGATCGGCAACGTAAGCGCCTGTATAGTCGTGCCGGTGCGTGGTGGCCGCGCGCAAGGCCCTCTCCAGCGGAATTCTCTTCACTCCGCGCAGCCCATCCTCCAGCAGCTCGTTTGCTCGCTTTTGAATCCAGCCCGTCGCGGCAGTCTCCGCCGGCCCACCACTGGGCGGGTTGTACTTGAATCCACCGTCCTGCGGCGGATTGTGCGAAGGAGTAATGACGATGCCATCGGCCAAGCCCGTGGTGCGCCCCGCATTGTAAGTCAGAATGGCGTGCGAAATCGCCGGCGTCGGGGTATATTCAGTGCCCTCAGACAGCACCGTCTCCACGCCGTTACCGGCCAGCACCTCCAGCGCGCTCTTGAGCGCCGGCTCCGACAAGGCATGGGTATCCATGCCCATGAACAGAGGGCCATCGATCTTCTCCCGCTCGCGGTAAAGACAGATCGCCTGGCTGATGGCCAGAATGTGCTGTTCGTTGAAGGATCGATCGAAGGATGATCCGCGATGGCCCGAGGTTCCGAACGATACCCGCTGTGCCGGAACCGACGGATCGGGAATTTCACTGAAGTACGACGCGATTAGCCGGGACACGTCCACCAGCATGGATGCTTCGGCCGGCTTTCCCGCAAAGGGACTTAGCTTCATGCCTCCCCCGTCCATTGCCTTGGCGGCGCTTAGAAATCTCTCCTTCAAACATAACCCGGAAAGAGGGCGTGCGCGGCTGCGACTTCTTGAAGCAACCGCGACCTTGAGATACGAGGCTGCGGGCCGCACGCGAAGGAGAAATGCCCTATCGCCACGCTCGACCTCAGCTTATCAACTGAATCCGTATCACCGCCAATCCACAATCTTCTCCTGAGAGATTGGCGGACTTGTAATTTCGATGCGCGGTATCTTACGCCAGTTGCAAGATACAGGCTCTGTCATGGGCGTGGAGATCATTTGAAGTGCGAGCGCGAACTCGCTAACAGGCAGCGCAACAGTTCCGAATACCAAGCGAATGCAACTTGACGCCGCCCGCAGAGACAGAAAGCCTGGCTTGCTTAAGCTGCACTTATGGCCCGCTTGAAGCCGCGCCCCAATTCCACAATCGATGTCGTCATGGAGCTTTTTTGCAGACGGCTCGGCCGTTCCACACAGCGCGCGCGCGAATTCAGCCACAGCCGCATCCTGATAGTCTTATTGTCAGAGGGGGCTGCGAAATGTCACGCCATGGAATTCCGATCGGCAAGATCTTTGGCATCTCCATCGACCTCGACTACTCCTGGTTTCTCATCGTAGGACTGTTGGCGTGGATGCTGGCCGCGAGTTACTATCCGCGCGAGTTCCCTGGCTGGGCGGTGAGCTCATATTGGGTGATGGGATTCATCACCGCTGTACTGTTGTTCGTCAGTGTGCTGGTGCACGAACTTGCACACTCGCTGGCAGCTCAATACTACGGACTTCCCGTTCCGCGCATTACTTTGTTTCTCTTCGGCGGCGTCTCCCAGCTCGCGGCTGAACCGCCCAGCCCCGCTGCGGAGTTCTGGATCACCCTCGTCGGCCCCTTGACGAGCTTTGCGCTGGCCGCCTTCTTCTGGGAGTTGGAGCCGCTCTTCGCCCCATCGAGTCCGCTCTTCGCTTTGGTCGAATACCTGGCCCTGCTCAACCTGATTCTCGCCGTCTTCAATCTGATTCCCGGCTTTCCTCTGGATGGCGGGCGCGTGTTTCGCGCCGTCGCGTGGCGCATTACCGGCAGCTACCATCGCGCCACCATTGCCGCCGGGGTCACGGGACGTTTTTTCGGATTTTTGCTCATCTTTCTTGGCGTCTGGCAGGCATTGACCTCGGACCTGGTGGGGGGTATATGGATTGCCTTCATTGGCTGGTACCTGGAGAGCGCGGCGGGCAGCCAGTTGCAGCAGGAAGCCTTGAAGGATTTGCTTGGCGGTCACAAGGTGGCAGACGCCATGTGCCGTGACTTCCCCCAGGTTGCGGCCGGCGCGACACTTCAGGATCTCGTGGATCAGCATCTTCTTCCCGCCAGAACCCACTATGTTGTCGTGATGGACACGGGCGGAGTGGCGGGCATGGCCACGCTCTCGGCTATCCGCGAGGTGCCGCACCATGCCTGGCAGACTACCTTGGCCTCCAACGTCATGGTTCCTTTCCAAAAACTGGAAACCACCGAGCCGAACGCCGTGCTGTGGTCCGCCCTGGAGAAGATGGGGCGAGACGGCGTAAACCAGCTTCCCGTCGTGGACGGCCATAAGATTGTCGGAATGCTCTCGCGGGAAGATATTGTTCACTATCTTGGCGTCTTGCGATCTTTCCGTGCCTGAAGATTATTGGCTGAGATCGCGCGCCAGCCTGGATAGAAAGAGGAAAAATCATGACGACCCCAAGCAGAAGGTTTCCCTTTTGGATCTTGATTCTCATCGCCGTGGTGCTTGTCTTCGGCGGACTGCTCCGCGCCGGCATTATTCATTTACCGGGATACAGCAAAACAGAGGGCGGCAAGGTGGTCCCGGTGCGCGTCGCGCAGAATGTGCCCCCGGTGAGTCTTTCCGA
>JAJZNH010000996.1 GCA_021811745.1 Acidobacteriota bacterium | reverse complement strand
CTACGCCCCGATGGGGGCCGTTCGTAGATTGACCTTGGCGAGCCGCCTGACATGCGCTTGAGGATGCGAAATGGCCACTCCACCTTGGCGCGCACGCGGGCCTTGGTCCGGTTCCTGCGCTTCTCGGCTTCATCTACACCTGCTTTGGTCTTCCCCCGGCGCGAGGTCATGTCCTGCGCTCCGGGCGTGGCTTGATGAATCGCCTCGGTCTGGCCCTGATGCCCAGCGCCACCCCAGACCTTCGTTTCATCGCCATGCAGCAGATCCGGCAGCATGTGCACATCGGACACCGAGGCCGCCGTAGAGCAGACCGAGTGTACGATGTCTTCCTTGGAAACTCTGCCTGATGGGCCAACGTCATCTGCCGCATGCGCAATCTTCTCCTCAACTCCACATTACCCACCACAGCTGTGGAGCGGGGAGCTCTTCAGAGGTTCCCTTAGAGGGACGGCCGGTGGCGAAAGCCGTCCTTTCTCAGTTCAAGGAGTACGGATCGACCGATACCGCGGGTATCGTAGCGACGAACGACGAAGAAATGAGGAGGAATGAACCCGCCCCGTAACCCTGGCCATTCCTCAATGTCAAAAACACCCTACAGCATTTTCGATTTTGTTCATTACAGAAACCATGGGGCCGAGCGTTTTTTCCCATAAGACAAGCGCGCCATGCACGATGTTGCGATGTCCATGAGTGAAGGAAAGACGCTCAGGAGCTCCGGCGGCCTCCCGGCACTCGCCGCCAGGCCGGGACAAAACCGCTACAAGGTCAACTCCTGCGCCTCGCCCAGAGTCACTTTGAAGGTCAATTTGCTGTGCCCGCGCAGGACGGTGACATTGACGGTATCCCCTGCCTGGTGCTGGTTCATGATCGAGTTGATGTCCTGGGTATTGGTCACCTGCTGGCCGTCGATGGCAATAATCAGGTCGCCGCCCAGCATGATGGGAGTGTTGCCCACGTAAGCCTTCTGCGTGCCGCCGCGCAGGCCTGCGCGCTGAGCCGCCCCGCCAGGAATCACCTTCAGGATCAGAACGCCATAATCCGCATCCAACCCCATCTGCGAAGCCAGGTTGGGAGCAATGGGATAGTCGACGATACCCAATGAAGGCCGCTTGACGCGCCCATAGCGGGTGAGGTCTGCAAGCACGGCCTTGGCCGTATTAATGGGAATTGCGAAACCGATCCCTGCGTTCTGGTCGGCGCCGTTGGAGGCGATCATTGTGTTGATGCCGATCACCTGCCCGCTCGAGTTCAGCAACGGCCCGCCCGAGTTGCCGGGGTTGATGGCCGCGTCGGTCTGGATGGCGTCATGAATGAGAGCACCGTTCTGGTTTTCTATGGAGCGGATGGAGCTAATGATCCCTTCGGTCATCGTCCCGCTCAGGCCAAAAGGATTGCCGATGGCGTACACCCGCTGCCCCACTTGCAGATGAGAGGAGTTCGCCAGCGTGACGGGCTGCAGGTTGGGCGCGTTGATCTGCAACAGAGCCAGGTCGTCCAACTTGTCTACGCCCACCACCGTGGCCTCATAATTTCTCTTATTGCTGAGCATCACCTGGATGCCCCGGCTCGCGCCCTGGATCACGTGATAGTTCGTGAGCACATGGCCGGCCTTGTCGAGGATGAACCCCGAGCCCTGCCCCTGCTGCGGCACCACCCCATAAAAGAAGTTGAAAACCAGGGTAGTCGCGGTAATGTTCACCACCGAAGGCAGCACCTTCTTGTAAATTTCGATCCCGTTCTCTTCCTGGGCGTCGCATACCGGCGCGGCCTCGGCCTCGGTGAGTTCCAGCGGGGCGCCGGAGTTGCCCGCACTTAAGAACGGAAGATGATCCACGGCGCGGCTGACGACGTCGTGGGGAAGATGCGTTGTCAAAAACCAGAAACCGCCCACAAGCAGAACGACGAGTAAAACCCGGCGCAACTTCATGACACGAACACCCAGCCCGTTGGGGACATGAATCCGGCTGCCGCGTTGACAGCCCATGCCCGAGGGCAGCCTTTCTATTCTTAGGATATAGGATGCTTAGCTTGGCGATTTTCGGACTTCAGCCGCTTCCACAGCCCTGCAACCTGCGTGCGTAAAGCCTCTAGATCGCCGGAGTTATCAAGCACATAGTCGGCCTGGACCGCCTTTTCCGCATCCGGAATCTGGTGTGCCAGCCGGCGCCGGGCGTCAGCCTCGGCAGCCTCCCATCCCGGCGGCACCGTTCTGTCGCTTCCCGGCGGCCGTTCCCCAGCCTGCGGCTCCGCGCCGGCCTGCCCAGCGGTCTTGGCGGCATAGCGGGCAATCTTGATCTCGTCTGGGACCGTGACTACGACGACACGATCAAACCGCCGCCGCCAATCGGCCAGGATACTCTCCGCCTCGCCGCGCGCGCGGGCGTCCCGCACCACCTCGAAGATCAGAGCCGACTCCACCACCGCCACGGCCCCCGGGTTGCGTGCAAAGACCTTGTCCATCCACGCCCGTTGCGCCGTAATCACCGCCGGATGCACGATGGCGTTCAGCTCGTCCAGCCGTCCGCCCTGAAAGGCCAGCTCCGCCAGCCGCGCTCGGTGCAGACGCCCATCCGGATTCACGACCTCGGGACCGAAATGCTCCACGATAGCGGCATAGACGCTCTGCCCGGGCTCCATCATGGCGCGGCCCAGCGCATCGACCTCGATGACCTCGGCGCCCAGCTCGCGCAGCATAGCCGCCACGGTGCTCTTGCCGCTGCCCAAGCCGCCGGTGAGGCCGACTCTCAGCATGGTGAATGGTCCTCACTGCGCGCAATAATCCCTTGAATGGCTCGCATAACGATTGGATGCAAGTATAGGACGTGGCGCGGGTTGTGTCGCAGATTGAGACAGCGGATAAGTGAGGTCGTGGGCTATCGTGCAGGACTCTGAATATCGCGACATTCAGCGCGCAGCGCGTTTGCGCCACATGTCCATTGCCGAGTGGGTGCGACAGGCGCTTATCCAGGCCCGCAAGAGCCAACTAGGCCGCGCGGTGGTGCCCAAGCTCGAAGTCATTCGGGTGGCGGCGCGCATGGACGTCCCCACGGCTGATATCGAACGTGCTTTCGAAGAGACCGAGAGGCGTTTCGGGTCGGGCGTGCATCCGTGATCCTTGTCGACTTGAATATCCCCATGTATCTGGTGGGCGCTCCCCATCCTCATAAAGCCTATGCCAAGCGTTAGCTGGAAGATTCGGTGCCCAGCCAAGAACGGCTGATGGCCGACCCCGAAGTGCTGCAGGAAATCCTTCACTTTTAGGTCACCATCGAGCGGCGGGATGGGATTCAGCCGGCGTTTAATGCGTTTCTGGGAGTCGTGGATGAAGTATCTCCGGTGAACCGGGCGGCTGTTGAACGCGCCAGGAAGATCGTGCTGGGTCAGAAAGGCCTGTCGGCACGAAATGCAGTACACCTCGCCGTAATGCAAATCCGCGGAGTCAAGAGCATCTTAAGCTTCGATCGAGGCTTCGACGACGTCCCGGGAATTTCCCGGCTGTCCTGAGGCGGAGAGTCGGTGGGTACGACGCGATCCCGTCCGCACCACGTTTCTCCATTGCCGAGATCCATGTAGGTCACCTGTCAGGAGAAAGCAAGAGCCCCGCTGGGCACTCCATAGATCTCACATTTGATCGAATCAGATTCTGCCGCTACGCAACGGTGCCTCTCGGCGGGCGGTTTCTGCGATGTATTGCAGACCCAAATCACACGCCCGCGACCTACAATCCGCCACGTCGCTGCCCATTCTTCACCTTGTCATCCTTACGCCAAGCGGAAGGATTTGCGGTTGGGTTTCGGTCTTCCATGCGGTCGAGCACGCGACGAAAATCAGGAGGCTCGCAATCGTACCATTCGCAGCCAATTGTTCAAGAGGTTCACGAACAAACTTGTCGTATAAGTGATCGATTTCGGTGCGGGGCTTCAGATCGATCAACTGAATTCGGGTGTCGAGGGCGTGGTCTCTTATCTCCTGGCGAACAATCCTAGTCGAGATTGCGAATTCCAACCTCGATACACAGCGATGGATTCCTGTCCGCTACGAGCCCGCGGAGTGCAAACAATTTCAGGCTGGCAAATCGCCGAGTACGACAGGCGCTCGATAAGAATGCGTTTCCACGATTGCCGCAGGATAAACCCCGTAAACCGGCTTCGCGCCAAGAGACGACGCTTCAGCGGACCGCACATTCACAGAATGAGATTGACCGAATAGGTATTGGACGGAGCCTGCGGCGGATCGACCAAGCGTGTTGACTGCGTGCCGGAAGAAGCAGAAGCGTAATACCGCGCAGACCCGTCCCTGGCCGAGAAGGGCCCGAGTTGCACGGTATAAACGTTGCGGCCAGCGTGCTGTGCGGCCTGAGTCTCCCACTCGTTTCGGCCTTCGCGGCGAACGTGGAAGCGCACATCCGCTTCGGCTGGATCTATACCCGGCGCCACGATGAAGAGGCGCAGATACTGGTCAGGTTGGAGCAGCGATGGCCGGGTAGGAATGAAGACCCGGGCCTGGTTGGCTCGATCGGGAGTGGTCGCTACCCGGTAGGCCTGATCGGCGCTAGGCGGCAGGTCAATGAACTCAGCTATGGAGAGCCGCAACCGCTCGAGTGCGATGCGCACGAACTTGTTCTGCATGGAGCTGAGCTGTCCCTGGCCATTGCGTGTGGCGATGATCCCTTGAAACTTGAGCATGGTTGCACGGACCAGTGGCGCCAGGGCAAGCCAGAGAGGCAGACCCTTTTCGAGAACGAGTGCGCCTGCCTGGGCGGTGTTCCCGGCTGCGCGCAGTTGAACCGCTTCATCGAGGACGAGTCCCAGCCGATGGGCTTTTTCGTAGGAGGAACAGTACGGCACCATCAGACCGACATAGCCGGCGAAGTATCCAAGCCGGTCACGTTCGATGGGGGAAGAGGCTTCGGCTACGAGGTCCTGAAATTGCTGTGCAACCCTCCGCTGGTTTTGGAGAAGTGCAGGATCGGCCTGGAACTTTTCATAGAGGAATGCCTGATCGTAATCGCCGCTCAACTCGCGGGTAATTGCGTAGCCCTCACTGGTGCGCTTGCCAAGGAAGGTGGAAGCAATGGCGCGGCCGCTATCGCAGGCGTTGAACAACTCAGCGAGGCGGCCCGCGCGCTCGCCGGAGGCCATGGCCGAACAGAAACTCTGGTAATGCGCAGACGCGGTCAAATGCTGGTCCCATCCGGCACGGGCCAGATAGGTCGCGGTGGGATCGACGATCCGATGACGCCAATGGATGCCGAGCACGCCTTGACAGCCGAAATCCTGGGCACGCTTCATGTCCATTTCAAAGCGGCTGGCACGGAACTGCGGAAGCCACATGGAAGGATCGTCCTCGAGCCAGGGAATCGGCCAGCGTTCGCGCTCGCCGAGTTTGGAGAATGCTTCGTTGACAGGGTCCCAGCCCAGGGAATCGTTGAGAGCGGAAAAGACGATGTCGCCCGGAAGGCGCTGATGCAGCGACTCGAAATGATGGGTGACAAAGCCCCAGCCGGAGATGACCAGCTTCTTGTCCGGGGCATGACGGCGCAGGAAATCGTGGGCCTGAAGAAAGGGTGTGACCGAGAGCGGCACTTCTTTTTCCCGGCTCTTCCAGTTGGCGTTTTCGTCCTGCCAGAGCCATACATAATCGATCATGGGATAGCGTTCGAGCAGGTCGGCCAGCCTGCGTTCGAGCAGAGCGCGTCCGGTGCGGGATTCGATCAGGCCGCCGGGGGCCGACAGGGCCTCGGGAGGGAGCGCGGTCACGATCTCTGCGGGGTTCTGATAGGGCTCAAAGCCAATACCGGTGCGAATGCCCAGATCGGAAGCAAAAG
>JAJZNH010000393.1:4306-5827 GCA_021811745.1 Acidobacteriota bacterium | reverse complement strand
GGACAAAAACTTTATGCCCTCATACATCGCCTTCATTGCTCCACCTCCTAAGCGCCCTCGTAGCCGCCCGGCTGCTCGCACTCCACCTCAGGGATTCCTGATTTCTTAGACGCTAGTATCCACCCGATCGACCCAGGAAAGGGAGGATATTTCATGGGAAGTTGGGGCTATTTGATGGCATTCAAGGCTGGAGGCCTAGCTTTTGAGCTCCCGATAAGGCAGCGCCGCAACTTTCCTGGCGCCTCTACCCGTCCTTGTGAATTACAGTGGAAACCACGGAACCGGGGGGAGATTTTGCGTCAAGCCATTCTGAGCCTACTTGTAACGGTCATCTGCGGGATGGCGCAGATCGCAGCCCAGCCGGCTTCATTACGCTCGCAAGGGCCACGTGCCGGAATCCTGAGGTCCGCGAAAGAGCCGGGGGGGATGCACTCCGGCGCGAGCAACGCTTCCCTAACCCCAATTTTTGATGCGGGCAAGATGGGATCTCCCCTCTGGCTGAACCGTGACTGGCGGGTGGGCATCACGTCCGACCCAAACGCATCGAGGGCCGACTTCGACGATTCCAGCTGGGCAATACGGGATGCCCATGCCGTGATCGACAAGGTCCCCGAACCAGAGGAGACCGCCGGCAACCGGATCGAGAGGCAAAGGTCGGGCCAACGAGCAGGGCATGCAGGAACTGGCCGGCGCTATGCCTGGTTCCGGCTCCATATCCGGCTGCCTGCCAATCACGGGCCGGTTGCGCTCCTTGTTGAGTTGCCCGTCTCGCGGAGCACGCCGTTCGGAATCGGCATCCCCGAGCCGGGGATGGCTGTTTTTGCCAACGGCAGGCGTGTTACCCCGCAAGGGCAGAACGGCAATGCCCCAGAGCATTTTCAGCAGATCACGCGCCTCTATGACCTGGATGTGGCGCCCACCCAGACCTCGCTGGTTCTGGCGGTGAGAACTCTTTATATCCCCTTCGGTTTCGGCGCCTACACCAACTTCTTTGCCACGCGCAGGCTGCTATTGGGCAACCGGCGGGATCTAGTGCGCTCCCTGATCATTTGGGAAAATGAAACCCTCTTTACGCGTCTGCCGCAACTGATCTATTCGATTTTGCTGACGGTACTAGGGATCTTTCTGCTGGCGCTCTTCTTCGCGCAAAAGGGCCACGTCGAATATCTCTGGCTTGCGCTGGAGGAACTGGCCCAGGCGCCTATCGGCTTCGTGGAGCTGGCCGGCAGCTACGCGCGACTGGACACCTTGTGGTATCAGGCTCTGGTGCTCCAACTTATCCTCGTCTCGGCTTACCTGTTCTTTGAGTTTCTAATCGCATTTCTTTCGTTGCGGCGACGCTGGTACATCCACCTGTTGAGCTTTACGGCGCCGGTTCTGGCCGCTGTTGGCCCGACGTTGCTGCTGGTGGGCCGGGGCAGGGCGGTTGGAGTTGTGCTGGTGGCCGTCTTGCTGTTCAGCGCTTTGTGGATGATTGCCTGGTCGGTCTTTATCTTTACTACCCTCATTTCTGCTACGCTG
>JAJZNH010000393.1:0-4296 GCA_021811745.1 Acidobacteriota bacterium | reverse complement strand
ACTTTGAGGCGGGGCTGCTGCTCATTCCGTTGGTATTCGGCCTGGTGGGCATCATCGAGCCCGTGGTCACGGCGAGCATGGGCGAATGGACAGGGCGTCCCTACCACTCGCCGCTCACCTTAATGGCTGGCCCCATCCCCATCCACTTTGCCTCGATCGCCGATTTCACAAGCATTCTGGTCATCATCATCATTATCTTCGGCCGTTTCCTGCGCATTCAGCGCGACCAGCAACGGGCCTCGGGCGAACTGGCCGCCGCGCGCAGCGTACAGGAGCTGATGATTCCCCATGAAAAGCTGGTCACGCCTGGATTCGAGGTGAACTCGGTCTACAACCCTGCGCAGGAGGTGGGCGGCGATTTCTTCCACGTGCAGCCGACGGATGGAGGATTGCTGGTGGTGATCGGCGACGTGGCTGGGAAGGGACTGAGCGCAGCGATGAACGTCTCCATGCTGATGGGCGCGCTGCGCCGCACCACGGAGCGAAGTCCGGCGAAGATCCTGGTCTCGTTGAACCGCGTCCTGGCGGGCAACGAGAGCTTCACCACCTGCCAGGCGGTCTGGTTCGGAGTTGACGGCCAGGCAGTGCTGGCCAACGCCGGGCACCCGCCTCCTTATCTCAACAGTCAGGAAGTGGCCCTGCCCGGTGGGTTGCCGCTGGGGGTTGTTGCGGATGCGGGCTACGAGGAAGTCAGACTCTACATGCACCCCGGCGACCGGTTGCTTTTGCTTTCGGATGGAGTGGTTGAAGCCCGGCAGCCTTCAGGCGAACTGTTTGGCTTCGAGCGGCTGCACAATTTGAGCAATCAGTCTGCCTTCTATATTGCCGACGCTGCCAAGGCCTTCGGTCAGCAGGACGACATTACTGTACTTACGGTGCGGAGGCTGGCACAGGTGATGGCCGCCTAGCGGATCAATGTTCTGCGATTGGGCTGGAAGCCTGCGAACCGGCGCGCGAATGGTACGTCTCGCGACAAACTCTTCTGGCCGTGCCAGCCACCGGACTCTGCAACTATTTGCTTCAGTCGAACGTCCATTTTGGCATAGGTACCTGAGAACATCTGCATAGCGACGCCCCTGCTCCAGGGGGTGCTACGCGCTTCTTGGCTCGCTCTTGCCCTGACGCCGTGTAAAGGGGCCCGGCTTTCGGATGATAAAGTTATAGATGTCAATCTCTACACACGTTTTGGATTTGAAAGAGTGTTTCCCACCAATTACAGATTTGTAATTGGACACAAGAGAGAACCATGGATCAGCCTTCGCCTGCCTTGCAACCCGCGCCCGCAAATGAGATCTCTGCGCCTCCCAGGGAGCGCCGTCATCGCTGGGTTTGGGTAATCGTCCTGCTGCTTTTCGGCCTCCTTTTTTATTGGGTCATCCGCCAGCATACCCAGAGCCAACGAGCCGTCGCGCGCGGCGGGCGATCTCAGATGATGGGGCCGGTACCGGTCACCACGGCCACCGCAACCCTGGGCAACATGAGCGTTTACCTGAATGCAATCGGCACCGTCACGCCCGTCTATACCGACTCCATCACGGCCGAGGTCAGCGGCGTAATCACCGCGGTGCATTACCAGGAAGGGCAATATGTGCACAAGGGCGATCCGCTGATCGATATCGATCCGCGCCCCTATGCCGCGCAACTCGTCCAGGCGCAGGGCACCTTGGAACGCGATCAGAACGTGCTGGCCGAGGCGCAGATGGACCTCAAGCGCTATCAGGTGGCGTGGAAAAAGAACGCCATTCCGCGGCAGACCATGGAAGACCAGGAAAAGACGGTGCTCCAGGATGCGGGAACGGTGAAGCTCGACCAGGGAGTCGTACAGTTCGACAAGGTGCAGTTAAGTTTCTGCCACATCACTTCGCCCATCGACGGCCGCGTGGGACTGCGTCTCGTCGATCCCGGCAACCTGGTTACCGCAAACTCCACCACCACGCTCGTCTCCATTGCCCAGTTTCAACCCATTACGGTTGTATTTGTTCTGGCCGAGGACAGCCTTCCCGATGTGCTCCAGGAGATGCGGGCCGGCAGGCAGTTGACCGTTCAGGCATATGACCGGACGGAACAGCATCTTCTTGGCACGGGCAAGCTCATCGCCATCGATAACCAGATCGACACCACCACCGGCACAGTGAAGCTGCGCGCGCAATTCAACAATGCTGAGGGAACTCTCTTTCCGAATGAGTTTGTCAACACGCGCCTGCTCGTGAGGACCCTTCACGACCAACTGATGATTCCATCCTCGGCAGTGCAGCACAACGGCAGCGTCGCCTTTGTCTACCTCATCCAGGACGGCAAGGCCCACATTCGCAACGTCACACCGGGAATCTCTGACAGCGTGAACACCGTGGTCGCAGGACTGAAGCCTGGAGATGTGGTAGCCGATAGCAGTTTTGAAAAGCTCATCGACGGCTCAACGGTCTTTCGCTCCAAGGTTGCGCTGCCATCCACGTCCTCCGGGACCAGCGGGATCAGCGCGCCATGAATCCGTGCCGTCCATTTATTCTGCGGCCAGTCGCCACTTCCCTGCTGATGGCCGCCATTCTGCTTGCGGGCATCGTTGCCTTCACGCAACTGCCGGTCTCCGCGCTGCCGCAGGTTGACTACCCCACGATTCAAGTGCTCACCTTTTATCCCGGCGCCAGCCCAATCGTGATGGCGACCACGGTCACCGCGCCGCTGGAACGTCAGTTCGGCCAGATGCAGGGGTTGAGCCAAATGACTTCGACGAGCGCCGGCGGCGTGTCGGTCATCGTGCTCCAGTTCAATCTTGCCTTGGGCCTCGACGTCGCCGAGGAGGAAGTGCAATCGGCGATCAATGCCGGCCAGACTTATCTGCCATCCGATTTACCCGTGCCGCCGGTCTACAACAAGATCAATCCCGCGGACGCTCCTATTCTTACCCTCGGGATTACCTCTGACAGCCTGCCCCTTTCCCAGGTCGAGGACCTCATTGACACCCGTCTGGCACCTCGGCTTTCGCAGTTGAGCGGCGTGGGACTGGTAAGCATCAGCGGCGGCCAAAAGCCGGCGGTACGCGTCGAGGTCAATCCGGTCGAGCTTTCATCCTACGGTCTGAACATGGAGGACATGCGCACAGCCTTAGTCCAGGCCAGCGTCAACTCCGCCAAGGGGAACTTCGACGGCCCGCGCCTGGACTATCAGATCGACGCCAACGACCAGATCACAGAAGCCAACCAGTACAAGAATGTGGTCGTCGCCTACCGCAACGGCGCTCCCGTCTTCGTCAAGGACGTGGCCAACGTCTTCAATGGTGTAGAGAACACCAAGCAGGCGGCATGGATGAATGTTTCGCCGGCCGTCATCCTGAACATCCAGCGTCAGCCGGGCGCCAACACCATCACAGTGGTGAAGAACATCCGCGCCGTGCTGCCGCAGTTGGAGGCGAACCTTCCGGCATCCATCCACATCTCCACGCTGACCGATATGACCACCAGCATCGAGGCCTCGGTCCACGACGTGGAGTTCGAGCTGATGCTGACCATCGCCCTGGTGGTCATGGTTATCTTCCTGTTTCTGCGCAGCGTCTACGCCACCATTATTCCCAGCGTGGCTGTGCCGGTCTCGCTGGTGGGCACCTTCGGCGCCATGTACCTGCTCGGCTTCTCGCTGGACAACCTCTCGCTGATGGCTCTCACGATCTCCACCGGCTTCGTGGTGGACGACGCCATCGTGATGATCGAGAACATCAGCCGCTTCCTGGAAGAGGGCATGTCTCCGCTAGAGGCCGCACTCAAAGGCTCTGGGCAGATTGGCTTCACCATCATGTCGCTGACGGTCTCGCTCATTGCCGTGCTCATCCCGCTCTTGTTCATGGGGGGAGTGGTGGGCCGCCTGTTCCGGGAGTTTGCCGTCACCTTGGCCGTCACCATCGTCATCTCCGCGGTGGTATCGCTAACGCTGACGCCCATGATGTGTTCCCGCATCCTGCGCCATAATCCGGAGGAAAAGCAGGGCCGTTTGTATCGCGCGACAGAGCACATGTTCAAGGGCCTGATCGGTTTCTATGGGCGCACACTGAGCGTGGTGCTGCGCTACCAGACCGTCACTCTTCTGGTGGCTGCCGCCACCTTTGTTCTCACCATCGTTCTCTATATCGAGATTCCGAAGGGCTTTTTCCCGGTGCAGGACACGGGTGTCATCCAAGGTATCTCGCAGGCCTCGCAATCCATCTCATTCCCTGCCATGGCGGTCAAGCAGCAGGCCCTGGACCGGGTCATTCTTCAGGACCCCGCGGTAGCAAGCCTTTCCTCATTCATCGGTGCGGATGGAATC
>JAJZNH010000670.1 GCA_021811745.1 Acidobacteriota bacterium | reverse complement strand
GGATACTTCACGCTGCCCATGGCGCGCGCCGTGGGTCCAAAGGGCAAGGTGTACGCCGTGGATGCACAAGCCGAGATGCTGGTGCTGCTCAAAGAGAAGCTTCGTCACGCCGGGCTTGCCAACGTCGATCTGGTCCAGGCGGAGGCGGATCGAACTGGCCTGCCTCCGTCCATTTGCGATCTCTTTTTCCTCGCCAACGTCTGGCACGAGCTCGACGATTGTGCAGCTACGCTGCGCGAGGCCCGGCGCGTGCTCAAGCCTCAAGGCAGAATCGCCATCCTCGATTGGCGGCCCGACGTAGAGCAAGAGGATGGCCCGCCCCTGGCTCACCGGCTCGATTTTTCTCACGCCATCGGCCATCTGCGCGCCGCCGGCCTCGAGCCGCGCGCTCACACACTCGTTGGTCGGTACTCGTGGCTGGTTCAAGGAGTGATGCGCCTATGACTATAAAAAGAGCCGCGTCCTCAACCGCACCTTCCCCCCGCAGCCGCGGCGAGCGCCTCAAGGATGAGGTCTACCGTCAAATGTTCCGGCTGGAAGCGCGCCAGCCCGGCTCCGAAAGAGACCTGGCCATTGCCCTGCTGCGCGTCGTCGCCGCCTCGGACGCGCAGGCCAAAAGCAGAGTCGAAAAGCAGTGGTTGAGAAAAATCTGTCCCATCTGTCTTGCGATGATCGACGACACCCTGCGGGCCGCAGATTCAAGCCGGCGTCGTACCGCTTAACGGGTTGTTCCCGCTCCCGCATCGGCCCCGGCGCCTGAACCTGACCGCCTTCTCACGCTAGGCGTGCCCCGCGCACGCCCTCCTTTTGGCGCCACGCGCGGGAATATACTGAAGCTGTTCCCGAGCCGTCGCTCCTATGCGCCCAGAACTGATTCAAGCATCTAAACTTTTGCGCCGCCAAACGCCCGAGGCCGTCGAGGAAGCCATTGCTCTGCTTCAGAACACGGTTTACTCCTTCAGCATGAAGATCTGCGGGCACCCCCAAGACGCGGAAGACACCATGCAGGAGGTGCTGTTTCGTTCCCTGGGCCACCTCGCCAAAATTCAGGACCCGAAAGCGCTCGCGGTCTGGCTCTACACCGTGACCAGGAATCGCTGCTGGCGCATGAGGCGCAAACCCGCTGGCGCTCCGGCGCACGCCCTCTCGCTCGACGAGCTGATGCCCGACGACGCGGAGTTGGGCCGACTCCTCCAGGACGCAGCCGAAACTCCAGAAGCCAATCTTCTCCAAGGCGAGCAGCATCACCTCCTGCACGAGGCCGTGCTGCGCATTCCGGCGCCGCTGCGCATCGTCCTTGTGCTGCACGACATGGAGGAGCTGACCACCGAGCAGGTAGCCGAGATCCTCGGCCTGCAACCCGGAACCGTTCGCGTCCGTCTGCACCGCGCACGCCTGCGGGTGCGCCAGCAGATGACGCGCATCCTCGACGCCGCCTCGGGACCGAGCCTCGCCGCCCCTCCAGCCGGCAAAAGGCCCGCCCGCTCCAGGCGCAGCCAGCGCCCCGCCGAGTGCCGCAAGCTCTTCGCCAACCTCTCCGACTATCTGGATGGCAGAGTGCCGTCCCCCTCCTGCGACCAGATGCGGAAACATATTGATGCCTGCCCGGCGTGCATCGCCTTCCTGCGCGACCTGCGCGCCGCCATCGACCGCTGCCGCGCCCTGGAAACACCTTGCGATCCCGCCGTCGCGAGCCGTCTGCGCGCCATCCTCACGCAGGAGTATTTGCGTATGTTGGGCCTGCCCAACGGAAAAAGTGCGCCCGCCACCGTGTAACATAATCTCGCATTGATGGATTTACTTGAATAGAAAGCGAGGGCCGACGTGGAAGTTAAAATCTCGCATCTTGGACAAGTGAAGTTCGCCATTCAGGCGCGGTCGCACACCGTTCTCTGCGATCAGCCGCTGGAGAACGGTGGTGAAGACACAGGCGTGACGCCTCCGGAACTGTTGCTCGCGTCCCTGGGCTCCTGTGCGGCCTTCTACGCTGCCGAATACCTGAGGACGCGCAACCTCGCCCAGAGCGGAGTCGAGGTTACAATCTCCGCGGACAAGCTCAAGCAACCAGCCCGCTACGGCAACTTCCGTATTCATATTTCTTGCCCTGCTTCTCTCACGGACGAACAAACCGAGGCCATGATGCGCGCAGTGCGCCACTGTACTATCCACAACACGCTGTTGTCTTCACCGGAGATTGGAATCGAGATCGAGCTGGGGGCCAGCGAGGCCGTCCTCCCATAGCGAGTTGACATGGAAGAACTTCTCGGCCAGCAGCGGGTGAGGGCGCATGGGCCCTCACGGTGGCCGGCCGTCTTCACGGCACCGGCATGGTACACTTACTTCATGTCTGTCTTCCTTGCGGCTTCCCGGTCATTTGGGCAGACAATTCTTGCTCTAGGCTTGTGCCTTATGGCGTTCTTCTTCGCCATGGAGGCCAAGACGGCTTGGTATGGGCCTGCCGCGAGGCCGGTAACCGAGGTGCGAGCCTCCAAGGCGCTTCCCGATGACGCGCCGAAGGTCGTACAGCACGGCATACCCGCCTCCGATCCGGATTTCCCGCAGATTCCATCCGCCGTCCTGTTGGCTTTTGCCACATCGTGTATGGCGGCCGCGGAAGTTATGCTTCGGCGCGGCGCTGTCTTCATGTATGTTCCAGTTTCAAACACTCCTTGTTTAACTCCAAATATTCTTTTCCGCCCTCCGCCTTTCTGTTAGTTAGCCCTACCCTTCGCCAGCCTTCTCGAATGTATACCGGAGGGCGGCGGCCCATAGCTCCACGATAAGTTTTGCCGAGTACCGTCTTATTCTGCATAACTGCGGTCGCCATACCTTTCCTCGCATTCACAGGACGGTGAAATCGCTGTGGGTGCGCCGTTCCTTTGGGGCCCCAAGTTACTTCCAAACAGATTTTTGCGAGCTGTAAGCTCGACCGGGGCAGTGTGTTCCCTAGACTTGCCTCGGCTTGTCTCATGCCGAATGGAAGTTCGGCGGCAAGCCGAGTTACAGGAGACTGGTGAGTCGCAGAGACTAACTATGAAGCACCTACTTGTCAACTGCGCGGGAAAACCTCTCCCGCAACGAGGACGTCTAAGTAAGAAGCGTCTGCGATCGTTCGCCCGCGCTTCCCTTTGCATTCGCCCCGGAATACAAAGAAGAGTGTTGCAATCAGGAGCGTTATCAGCATGCACAAACGGATAGCCTTTATTCTTGTTGCCTCCCTATCACTGTGCGCAGCCTGCGTCATCTCGGCGTGCCATTCAAGCGGCAGCAGCGCCGCGGCCCATGCGGCCACGATCCCCTCGGCGCGCGTTGCCGTCGCTAAACAGGGAGACGTATCTCAGGAGATCACGCTGGCCGGCGAGTTCCAGCCGTACCAGGTCGTCGATGTGCATCCCAAAGTGAGCGGTTACATGGAGCACATTTACGTTGACATCGGCGATATCGTGCACCAGGGCGAGACGATCGCGGTGTTGGAAGTGCCGGAACTGGCGGCGCAGCTGCAGGCCACCGTCTTCCAACTGCAGCAGGCAAAAGAGGAAATTGTGCGTGCGCAGCGCGAGATTAACCGAACACAAGCGCTGCATGCGGCTTTGCACGCCGAGTGGGTGCGATTGAAGCGGGCCGCGGCCACAAGGCCGGGCCTGATTGCGCAGCAGGAACTCGACGATGCGCAGGCTCAGGATTTGTCGTCGCAGGCGAAAGTAGATGCAGCCGAGGCCGCGCTGGCCGCGGCACAGCAGCACGCCCAGTCGGCGAAGGCGGAGAACGAGCGGCTTAACGCGTTGGAGAGTTACACCAACGTGACCGCGCCCCTGAATGGCGTCGTCATCTGGCGTTATGCCGACACCGGTGCGCTGATTCAGGGCAGCACCAACTCAAACACTACGAACCTGCCTATTGTTCGCATTGCGCAGAGCCAACTGTTGCGGCTGCGTATTCCGGTGCCGGAGGACGACGTGCATTTCATTCACATCGGCCTTCCTCTGCAAGTGCACGTTGACGCGGTCAACCGCAATTTTGTCGGCAAGGTGGTGCGCTTCACCCGGGAGGTGGACTTCCAGACGCGGACGATGGAGACGGAAATTGACGTCCCGAATCAAAATCTCTCCATCGATTCGGGGATGTATGCCGATGTCTTACTGCCGCTGTCCCAAGCGAAGAACGTGGTCACCATTCCTCTTGGGGCGGTTGCGCTCAACGCGCAGCAAATGCCGACGGCGTATGTTTTGGATAGCCACAATCACGTGCATATTCGCCCCATCACCCTGGGCGTCAAGGGGGCGCTGCTGGCCGCGGTCGAAAGCGGCCTGAAGCCGGGCGACCGCGTGATCGATGGTGGAATGAGCAAGTACCAGTCCGGTGAGGAGGTGCAACCTATCCTAGTTACCACCCCCGCTTCGGAGACTCAGACAGTAACCGGTGGAACCATCGATCTCGCCCAAACGAAGAGCAGCGGGAGCGTTTTTTAATGCCGAAGTTTGCTCTTCGCTATCCTTTTTTCATCCTCATGCTCTGCCTGGTAATCGCGCTGGTGGGGACAGTGACGGTCTTGACGATGCCGGTCGATCTGTTTCCCACCATCGATATGCCGGTGGTGGTGGTGGCTACGTTTTATAACGGCATGCCGCCGGAGCAGATCGAAGCCGATATAACCGACACCTTCGAGCGCTTCTTCACCCTGGCGAGCAATGTGGACCATAGCGAATCGCGCTCCATGACGGGCGTGAGCATCATCAAGATCTATTTCAAGCCAGGCACCGATCCCAACGCGGCTCTGAGCAATATCGCCAACCTGGCCATGGCCGATCTGCGCCGTCTGCCGCCGGGAACCTTGCCGCCGGTGGTGCTGGGGATGACCGCCTCGACGCAGCCTGTCTGCCTGGTCACGCTGCAAGGCAAGGGCTTGAATACCACGCGGCTGAAGGATCTGGCGCAATACGAAGTCCGCGACCAGATTTCGAATGTGCAGGGCGCCTCTGTGCCGCAGCCTTTTGGAGGCACCTACCGCCAGATCCAGATTTACGTGGACCCATTGAAGATGATGGCGCGCGACGTGAGCCTGGACGACGTGGTGAAGGCGGTCAACAGCTCCAACCTGATTTTGCCCGCCGGCGATGTGCGCATCGGGGACAAAGACTACAACATCTACGCCAACAGCCAGTTTACCGATGCGCAGGCGATGAACCAACTGCCGGTCAAGTCGGTGGGCAACTCTACTGTTGTGGTGGGTGAGATTGGCAAGGCCGAGGACTCGGGCGCCCTGCAGTACAACATCGTACGCATTAACGGCCAGCAGTCGGTCTACGTGCCCATCTTCAAGCAGGGCGGCAGCAGCAACACCATCACCATCGTGAACGGCATCCGGAACGCCATCAAGCACCTGGTCGATGTCCCCTCGCAACTCAAGGTAAGGGTAGCGTTTGACGAGTCAGTGTTTGTCAAGCTGGCCATCTCCAACGTTGCCCGCGAGGCGCTCATCGGACTGGTTCTGGCCGGAATCATGGTTTTGATCTTTCTGGGCAACGCGCGCGCCACCCTCGCCGTGCTCTTGCCGGTCCCGCTCTCCGCACTGGTGTGCCTCTATATCGTCAACCTGATGGGCGGCTCCATTAACACAATGCTTCTGGGCGGGCTGGCCCTGGTCTTTTCGCGCCTTATCGACAATGGCGTTATTGTCCTTGAAAATATCTTCCGACATATGGAGATGGGCAAATCGCCCGAGGTGGCCGCTGAGGAGGGGGGCACGGAAGTCAACATGGCGGTGCTGGCCGCGACCTTCACGACGGCCATCGTCTTCTTCCCGGTCACCAACTTCACCGGCGTCAGCAAATACATCTTT
>JAJZNH010000153.1 GCA_021811745.1 Acidobacteriota bacterium | reverse complement strand
AAGAGGGGCAAAAGCAATCAGTGCGTCATGCCATAGATGATGTAGTCCAGGCCCACGCGAAACGCCATCGATGCGAACGTCTCCGGGTAGTTGGGATCGTCGGCCCATTCCCAGGCGTCGCCCAGGTGCATGTTGTGGCAGATCGCCACCACGATGCGGCCCTTGTCGTCGCGAATCGCGCGCCACTTGGGCTGGTAGCCATCCTTCTCGTAGGTGCGCCCGGTCCACACGTACTGCTCGCCGGGAATCTGCATCTTGTCGTCGACGTCGTAGAGCGTGTGGAAGATCTCGTCGCTGCTCTGCAGGTCCTCGATCGGCCGGTTGGGAAAAACTTCGCGCATTCCGTTCATGAAGTTTTCCCAGTCCTCGGTGCCGTGGAAGTCGTCCACCATCAGGAAGCCGCCCTTGAGCAGATATTCGCGCAAGCGCTTGGCTTCGGCGTCGGTGAAGCTCCAGTTCTGCACCTGGACCGCATAGACCCATGGATAGTTGAAGATCGCGTCGTTATCGAGTGTGACCACCTGTTCGGTGGGCCGGCCGTCGATGCGCGTGAGGCGGTGCATCGCAATCAGGAACTGCCGGTCGGCCTTGGGGTAGTCGCGCGACCAGGAGGCGAATCCCCAGTACCCGCGCCGTCCGAAGGCGCCGTAGCTTTGCATGTTGGAGTGGTAGGCGAGGCGGGTCCAGTAGAACTCCGCTTTCACATTGCTGGCCGAGTCGTCGTCGCCGAAGCCGTAGTCTCCCGTCCGCTGCAGCGCCCACACCCCCATGGTGCAGACCACCACCGCCGTGGTCACGAGCGCGACCCGAGAAAGCTTCATGGTGACCTCCGCCAAGGGAAGTGCGGGACGAATTACGGAAGAAGCCTAGCCGTGGATATATAGACGGTGGGCCTCGACCGATGGTTGCAGAGGATTTTTCGCGCGCCCGCCGCGCTTGTCGGCGCCTCCGAACCCGTGAGACCATGCAGGCACTGCGTGTCTCGCGGAGGTCCCGGAGTGAGGAGACGCGATCTGCTGAAATGGAGCGGGTTAGTGCTGGGCCGTGCGGCGGCGGGCAGTCTCGGAGCCCGGGCGCAGTCGGTGCTGGCGCCGCTGCCCGGCTCCACCGCGCCCGAATCCGGCGCCGACGTCACCCTGCGCATTTCCCCGGTCGCGGTCGAGCTGGACCGCGCGCACATTCTCTCCACCATTGGCTATAACGGCGGGTCGCCCGGGCCGGTGCTGCGGCTCAAGGAAGGCAAGCCGGTCACCGTGGAGATCGTCAATGACACCGATTCACCGGAACTGGTGCACTGGCACGGCATGCTGATTCCGCCGGAAGTGGATGGCACCGCCGAGGAAGGCTCGCCCATGGTTCCTGCGCACGGCCGGCAGCGCTATCAGCTTACCCCGGGGCCGGCGGGCAGCCGCTGGTATCACTCCCACGCCATGGCCATGGACGACCTGCACAAAGGCGCCTATACAGGCCAGTTCGGCTTCGTCTACGTGGACGGCGGCAACGACCGCGGCAACTATGACCAGGAACTGTTTCTGGCCATTCGCGACTGGGATCCGTTTTTTTCGGCTTCCATGGACGATGAGGACGACGATACCCACGACGGACCGCTGCTCGAAAAACCGGCCGTGCTGGACACGCATCCCGACGGCCTCGAAGTCAACTCCATGACCTACTCGGTCAACGACAAGTCGCTGGGCTCTGGCGACCCCATCCGCGTGCGCCAGGGGCAGCGGCTGCTGATCCATTTCCTGAACGCCAGCGCTATCGAGAACCGGCGCATCGCCCTGGCAGGGCACAAGATGACCGTGATCGCCATGGACGGCAACCCGGTGCCTACGCCGCAGGCGCTCGACTCCATCTTTCTCGGCGCGGGCGAGCGCATCGATGCCGTCGTGGAGATGAACCACCCCGGCATCTGGATCCTGGGCGCTACCGAAAAACCGATTCGTGACTCCGGCCTGGGCGTGGTGGTGGAGTACGCCGGCCAGCACCGGCAGCCGCAATGGATCGATCCGCCCCGGCAGCCCTGGGACTACACCATTTTCGGCAAGCAGGATGCGGGCTCCGGCAGTCACGGCGCGAATGCTCCGGCCCCCGAACAGACCATCGAGCTGATCTTTGGAAAAATTCCCGGTGGGGCGGGCAAGTTCAATCTATGGCTGGTCAACGGCAAACCTTATCCGCACGCCGATGAATTTGTTTTGCAGAAAGGCACGCGCTACCGGCTGGTGATGCGCAACCAGACCGACGACGCCCACCCCATGCACCTGCACCGGCACATGTGGGAGCTGCGCTCCATCAACGACAAGCCCACCGCGGGCATTATGAAGGACACGGTCGTGGTGCCGTACTTCGGCCGCGCGGTGGTGGACTTCACTGCCAACCAGCCCGGCCTGACGCTCTTCCACTGCCACATCCAGCAGCACATGGATTACGGATTCAAGGCGCTGTTCCGCTACGCATGAGAGCAAGTCCCTTTTGCCCAATCGCTTGCGGGTATAGCACCGGGGCTGCCTTTCAAGGTTGGGACCTGTTACGCTTTCTGCACCATGCGCAACATCCTTCTGTCTGCTCTGTTTCTTGCAGTCCTCGTGCCCGGTCTCAGTCAGGCTAATTCCGGCTCCGGGCCCAATCTCCCGAACGATCCCCGCACTGCATTGGAAACGGCGCTGCCTTTTTATGATTTTGCTTCGCCGGGTCTGAAGCCCTGGCATCTGAAGGCCACCTATCGGTTCTACGACGAGAAGGGAAAGCCTTCCCAACAGGGAACATGGGAATATTGGTGGGCCTCCCCGAAAGTCCATCGCAGTCACTGGACACGCGCCGGCCTGGAAAGCACCGAGTGGTCGACCGCCGAAGGAGCGGTCTACAAAAAGGGAACGGGAAGCCCTTTGCGCCATTTCGAGAGAACAATCGAGAACACAGTCATTTCGCCCCTGCCGGCGCGTGCTGTCGTAGATTCGGGCGGGATGGCACTCGAGCTGAAGTTGCTTCCACCCCGAAACCCCAAATTCGCCTGCGTCTTCGCAACGGTTCGAAGCCCTTCCAATAGAAAACCGCAGACTCCGAGCGGTGACATGACCAGTGAATACTGCTTCGAACCGCCGGCAATGGCTTTGCGGATGACAAATGCCAGTCACATCACAAATCTCTACAACCAAATCGTCAAAATCGAAGGCCATTTCCTGGCACGAGAAGTCGAGATCAAATACGCGAACCAGCCTCTTTTTTCGGTTTCCGTGAATACGATCGAAGGATTTCAACCCGTCGCTTCGGACTTTAGTCCGCCGAGCGACGCGGTTTTTGAAAGAGTAGTGACTACCCCGCAAGAAAAGGCCGGAAGCTACTTGGCGGTCGGCACCTTGGTAAGAAGAACGCAGCCCATCTACCCGATGATTTCTAAGATGGATCGCGAACAAGGGATAGTACTGCTCGCAGCCGTGATCGGAACGGACGGGGAGGTTCACGACCTGGAGGTGCTGGCTTCACCTTCCCCTAGGCTGACCCAATCTGCTGTGGAGGCCGTAAAGACATGGCAATATACGCCCTATCTGCTGAACGGGCAGCCAGTCGAGGTAGAGACCGTCGTGAATGTGATTTTCAGCTTGGGCAGATAAGCCGTCGGAGTTGCCGGCAGACTCTCCAAAGGAAACTCGTCGACTCATGAGCCTCAATGCATGGCCGAAGCCCCCGGCCCCTGTCCGGGGCGGTTCTTGCTCAGCATAAACGCCAGCACGATCAGTCCAGTCGAGGCCCACGACAGTTCCATGTAGACGTCCTGATAGCCTTGCGTCGTTGCCTGGCGCAGCAGTTCGTTGTACATGGTGCCGAGCGCCATGCCGGTGGCGTTGGCCGCGCCGGCCACTTGGCCGAAGAAGCCGCCCAGCGCCTGCAGATGCTGCTGGTAGGCGATGGAGCCCGGCTGCATGCCGGCCTGCAGATGTTGCTCGTGCCACATGGCGCGGCTGGTCACCTGGGCGTTGGTGATGGCGATCAGGATGCTGCCGCCCAGGTTGCGCACAAAGTTGATGAGGCCCGCCACCTGGTTGCTCTGCTCCTTGGGCATGCCGATATAGGCGGCGTTGGTGATGGAGATAAAGCAGAACGGCAGCGGCAGCATCTGCACCACGCGCAGCCACGAGGCCTGGGCAAAACTCATCTGCATGTTGGTGATGTGGGCCGCATACCGGAAGGTGAGCACCAGCAGCGTGAACCCGATGAGCGTGAGGGTGCGGGCGGAAAAGCGCCCCGTGGCCCAGCCGGCCAGCGGCATCATGATCACCAGCGCAATCCCGCCCGCGGTCAGCGCCAGGCCCGCCGTGGTGGCGTTGTAGCCCAGAATCTGCTGCGTGAACTGCGGCTGCAGCACGGTGTTGGCATTCAGCACGCCGCCCACCAGCATCATCAGAAAACAGCAGATGGCGAAATTCTTGTACTTGAAAAGCTTCAGGTTGATCAGCGGATACTCGTGCGTCCACTCCCGGATCACCAGGCCCACCAGCGTCGCGACGAAAAGCACCGCGAAGAAGCGGATGAAGTTCGACGAAAACCAGTCCATCTCCTCGCCCTTGTCCAGCATGATCTGCATGGCGCCCATGGAGAGGGTGAGGAAACCCAGTCCCAGGTAGTCCATCTGCTTGATGCGCGAGCGGTCGGGCTTGATCCACGGCGGGTCCTCCACCAGCCGCGTGACCAGAATGAAGGCCAGAAGTCCAACCGGAATGTTGATGAAGAAGATCCAGCGCCAACTGAAGTTATCGGTGATCCAGCCGCCCAGCGTGGGACCGATGGAGGGCGCCAGCACCGCCACCAGGCCGTAAAGCGCGAACGCCTGCCCGCGCTTGTGCGGCTCGAAGCTGTCCGCCATGATGGCCTGCGCCATGGGCTGCATGCCGCCGCCGCCCGCGCCCTGGATCACGCGGAACACGATCAGCAGCGGCAGCGTGGGCGCGATCCCGCAGAAAAAACTGGCGACCGTGAAAATGGTGATGCAGACGACGAAGAAGTTGCGCCGCCCCATCAAGTTCGACACCCAGCCCCCTAGCGGCAGGACAATGGCGTTCGAAACCAGGTAGCTGGTCAGCACCCAGGTGCTCTGGTCCTCGCTGGCGCCCAGGCTGCCGGCAATGTGCGGCAGGGCCACATTGGCGATCGAGGTGTCCAGCACCTCCATGAACGCGGCCAGCGCCACCGTCATGGCGATGAGCCAGGGATTGACGCGGGGCTTCCAGGCAGCGTGTTCGTCCACCATCGCGATGGATGGTTTGTCGGCGACGCCAGCGCCCGGCAACGATGCTTCCAAGTCGGACAAAAATCTCTCCCGCGGTCCTGCTGGTTGCTGGGCCGCGGATGTCCCGCGGCCGCCAAGGGCCTTTCCGGTGGGATGCAAGGCCTCGGTTTTCATTGGGCGCCGGCCACCGTGGGCTTCCTCGTAGGGAGCCGCCGGGCCGGGCAAGGAGACGCCAATGCGAAGCGGGATGCGGGCTGGCCGTGCGCACGCGCCGCCGCGTTCCAGGCTCTCTATCTAGATTCGCACGGGGGGCTTTGAGGTGCAGGGATTCCGCGGTCAACCCGGCGGCGGTCGAAAGGCGCCTGTCCGCTCAGCCGACAAAAGACGGAGGCGGATGAGGATTTCGCGGAGATGAGGGCGGACACACAAATTGGCCCGGGAGTCGCGCCGTTTCCGGTTAGGATGCGAAGCGGACAGGGGCGCGTTTCTTCGTGCGGAGGGGAAAACCGCGCGGTTTGATGGCGCGGTGGAAAAGGTGCGATGAGATCGAATTCGGGTGCCGGCGCAACGCTCAGCCCAGAACCGCGTTGTCGATGAGCCGCGTGGAACCCACATAG
>JAJZNH010000825.1:5432-5852 GCA_021811745.1 Acidobacteriota bacterium | reverse complement strand
TTTCCGCCTTTTGGAGGGTATCAGAAGAGAACAAGACCTATTGCTGGGTGACCGAAGCCCCGAAGTCGACCGGGAACATCGAAGACGCCCTAGCAGGTTATTCCCTTCCGCTGCCTCCGCCTCCAGCAACGCCCCTAACCGCGCGGCCTGCTGGGCCCCGGCCATTCCACAGCCGCCCTTGATGGCATGACCGATGCGGCGAATCTCCGCCGTATCGTGCTTTGCAATGGCAACTCCCAGCGCCTCGATCCGGCGCCGCAGGTCCGCCACCACGGCCACATAAATCTCGCGCACGGCCGACTCCGGCATGAGTTGCCGCAACTGCCCCAGAATCTCCGGGCTCACCACCTGCTCCCCGGGATCGAGATGGGAAGCAACGATCTTGTCGGCATGGCCCTCCACGAGCTTGCGCAAAGCATC
>JAJZNH010000825.1:2675-5422 GCA_021811745.1 Acidobacteriota bacterium | reverse complement strand
GGGCTTCAGCAACAATCCATCGGCCGCCGCCACCAGAGCTGCGTCCGGGGCGCTGGCGCTGATCATGTAAATGCAGGCATGCCGGCATGTCTCGCGCAGCTTGGCAATCAGCTCCATCCCGCTCAGGCCGGGCATCTGCGCGTCCATCAAGACCACTCCCGGGCGAACCTCACCCTCTGCCAACAGTTCCAATGCCGCATCGCCATTCTCAGCGGAGTGGACCGCGTAACCGTTCATCGTGAGCAGGGTCGCGATCACCTCGCGGCTGACCAGATCGTCATCGATGAGGAGAATCGTGGGAAGCTCGCGTTGGGGGGACAGATCGAGCATGGCACTAGTCTAGTGGACATTTGCGGAAAGGGCCTAAAAACCGCCCCCATCCGCCGTTATTCCTATGGTTCCCTGCAGCCGGGCTCCGCGCCACGGTCACAAGTCCCGCCAGTTCGGGCCGAATCCGAGGTCGGCCACCAGCGGTATATCCAGTTTGACCACGCTCTCCATCTCGTCGCGCACCAGCGATTCCACCTCGTCGCTTTCCTCCAGGGGCACCTCGAAAAGCAGCTCGTCATGCACCTGCAGCACCATCCGCGTGTGCAGCTTCCGCTCCGTGAGCTTGCGATCGAGGGCGATCATGGCCAGCTTGATGAGATCGGCCGCGGTGCCCTGCAAGGGCGTATTGATCGCCGTCCGCTCCGCAAACCCGCGCTGGTTGGGGTTGCGGCTCGCAATGTCCGGAATCGGCCGCAGCCGCCCGAACATCGTGCGCACGTAGCCGTCCTTGCGGGTCTGCTCCAGCGTGCGTTCAATGAAGGCCCGAACGCCGCTGTAGCGCGCAAAGTAGCGCTCGATGTAGGCCTTCGCCTCCACCTGCGGAATCCCAAGCTGCGCCGCCAGCCCAAACGCCGAGATGCCGTAGACAATTCCGAAGTTCACCGCCTTGGCGCGGTTGCGGGTCTCCTTGTCCATCTGGTCGATTGGCACGCCGAACACCTCGCTGGCCGTCAGCGTGTGAATGTCGATACCTTCGGCGTAGGCTCGGTGCAGCAGCGGGTCGCCGCTGAAGTGCGCCAGCAGCCGCAGCTCGATCTGCGAGTAGTCGGCCGAGAGCAGACGGGTTCCGGGCGCGGCCGTAAACGCCGCGCGGATCTCCCGGCCCAGCTCGGTGCGGATGGGAATGTTCTGCAGGTTAGGATTGACGCTCGAAAGGCGTCCCGTTGCCGTCGCCGCCGCCTGAAATGTGGTGTGCACGCGCGAATCCGCATCGGCCAGCAGCGGCAACGCGTCAATGTAATTCGATTTCAACTTGGCCAGATGCCGGTATTCAAGCACCCGCCGCGGAACTTCGTGCTGCTCCGCCAACTGCTCCAGCACGTCTTGCGCAGTCGACACCGCCTTGGCCTTGCCCCGCACCGCCGGCGTCGGCAGACCGAGTTCCGTAAACAGCACCACGCCAAGCTGCTTGGGCGAATTGATATTGAACCGATGGCCCGCAAGTTCAAAGATGCGCTCGCCGGCGCGCGCGAGTTCGCCGCTGAACCTCTCCGAAAGACTGCCGAGCGCAGTTTTGTCGATGCGGACGCCGGCGCGCTCCATGCGATAGAGCACCGGCGCCAGCGGCAGATCGATCTCGCGGTATACACGCTCTACTTCCGATTTCTGCGCCTCGGCGCGCAATTCGGGCACCAGTGCATGAATCACTGCCGCTTTGGCGGCAACGGACGCAGGCTGCGCCTGCCCGTGGCGTGCCGCAATATCGGTCAGCGCCTGCGTGCTGTGCGTCGGGTTCAGTGCGTATGAAAGCAGCATCAGGTCGTCGACCGCACCCTGCAGATCCACACCAAGCCCGCCCAGAATGTGCAGCGCCAGCTTCCAGTCATGGGTGCGCTTGGGCACCTTGGAATCTTCGAGCAGCGCACGCAGCTCCGGGGTAAGAGCAACACACAGCGCCCGCGCCGGCTCCGCGCACACGCCCACGCTCGACGCCGTCTTGCGCTCCGCGGCCTCGAGCGCATCGAGCAGCGACGGCGCGGGCGCTTCCTCGTCTTCCAACGTTTCGGCAAGTTGCTCCGAGGCATCCAGAGCAAAGGCGAATCCCTGTTCCCGGGCTATTCGGAAAAACTCCGCGATTTGGTCTTCGGCCGGCTGCTCAATCAGCTCGACAGAAGGTCCCGTGGTCGCAGGCGCGAGTTCCTTGAGCATCGAGGTAAATTCGAGCTCCGTATACAGCTCGCGGCAGGCCTCGACATCCGGCTCCTGCGTTTCCAGCATCGTCAGGTTCAGTTCCAGCGGGACGTTGCAGTCCATCGTCACCAGTTCCTTCGACAGCAGCACCGCGTCGCGGTTCTGTTCGAGGGACTCGCGATAGCTCTTGCGCTTCACCTCGGCAGTGCGCTCCAGCACCGCATCCAGGCTGCCGAACTCGACGATCAGGTCCACGCTGCCCTTGTCGCCAATTCCGGGCGCGCCGGGAATGTTGTCGATCGCATCGCCGCGCAGCGCCATCACGTCGATGACTTTCTCCGGCGGCACGCCCAGCATTTCCTCGACTTTGGCGGCATCGAGGATCAGGTTGTCCTTCTGCGGGTTGAGAACCTTCACCTGCGGCGTAACCAACTGCATCATGTCTTTGTCGCCGGAGACGATGAACACCTGATGCCCCCGCTCGGCCGCCTGCCGCGCCAACGTGCCAATCACGTCATCGGCCTCGAAGCCCTCGGCCTCGAGAATGGGAATGTGTAGCACCTCAA
>JAJZNH010000825.1:0-2665 GCA_021811745.1 Acidobacteriota bacterium | reverse complement strand
TTCAGGCATCGCTTCGCGCTTGGCTTTGTAGCCCTCGTAGCCCACTTCCTCAAAGCACTGCGTCTTGGAGTTCCACTTCTTCAGCGACTCGATGGCCTTGGCGCGCTCGTCGCGAAAGACCGCGCCGCTCACATCGAAGACCGCGGCAAAATACTTGGGCGAGAAGTCCTGCCGCAGCTTGCGGATCATGTTGACAAAGACATAAGTGCCCGCGGTGGGGAGCCCTCCGCGTGTCGACATCGGCCGCGAGCGCTGCATCGCGTGGTAGGCGCGGAAGATGAACGACATCGTGTCGAGCAGGAAAACCGGCGGCTTGGATTGGTCGGGCACGGTTCCGAGTTTAGCAGCGGAACGGGGTCACCGCCATGACCCGATCAACATGCAATCCCCGTAGCTGAAGAACCGATACCGCGCCTCGACTGCGTGCCGATACGCCGCCAGCACCCGCTCCCGCCCGGCAAACGCGCTCACCAGCATCAGCAGGCTCGATTGTGGCAGATGGAAATTGGTGAGCAGGCCGCGCACCAGGCGGAACTCGTAGCCTGGGGAGATGAAGATTTCCGTTGAGCCGGAGTGCGGCTGCAGATGGCTGGGCTTGAACCTCTGCGCGACGGATTCCAGCGTGCGCACGCTGGTGGTGCCCACGGCGACGATGCGGCGATTCTCGTTTACGGCGCGGTTGAGGGCTTCCGCGGTGACGGAGGAGATCATGTACCGCTCGCGGTGCAGCCTGACCTCGTCCACGCGCTCCACGCGCAGCGGCGCGAAGGTGCCTAAGCCCACATGCAGCGTCACCGTCGCCATCTCCACGCCGCGCGCGGCAATGGCCTTCAGCATCTGCGGCGTAAAGTGCAAGCCGGCGGTGGGCGCGGCCACTGAGCCGGGCTCGTGCGCGAAGACAGTCTGGTAGCGGTCGCGATCCGCGGCCTCGTCGCCGCGATGAATGTAATGCGGCAACGGAATGTGGCCGATGCGGTCGAGGACTCCAAAGAAATCCTCAACCGGCGCGAACTCGAGCAGCCGTTCGCCATACAGGCCGCGCTCCAAAACCTCAGCCTCCAGAACGGTCTCTCCGCTGGGCGCGGGAAACACCAGCCGCTCGCCAATGGCAATCTTTCTCCCGGGCCGCACCAGCGCGCGCCACTGGTTCTCGCCAGCCGGCTCGGTCAGCATTACCTCGATGCGTCCGGTAGGCTTCTCGCGTTCCCGGCGCAAGGTGCGCCGGGCAAACAGGCGCGCTGGAATTACCCGGCTGTTGTTCATCACCAGCAAGTCGCCAGGTTCGAGGAGTGACGGCAGCTCCTGAAACATGCTGTCCTCGAAGGCCCCGGTCGCGCGATCGAGAACCATCATGCGGCTCTGCCCGCGCTCCGCCGGCGGTTGCTGCGCGATCAACTCCTCAGGGAGTTCATAGTCGAAATCGGCGACGCGCAAACCCGAAGTCGATCCGCTGCTCATTGCGCCGCCTTCCCAAGGTACGCCAGCGCGCGCAGCCGCGCGCGCTCGATCGCCGCATTCAACTCTTCGCGCTTGCACTCGAAATCTTCCGGTGCTGCCTCGGCAGGAACTCGCGTATACCGCGACCAGCTCACCACGATGCGGGTAAACGGCTTGGGCACCAGAAACCGATCCCAAGAATTGATGACCCAGGCGCGCTTCGGCTCAAGATGGAAAGCGCCAATGGGCGCGCCGGTAATCTGCGCAAGCTTGATGGGACCCATTTTTGTGCGATACACCGGCCCCCGCGGACCATCGGCCGTGAAAATGGCTGGACTGCCGCTTGCGAGAACTTCTTTAAGACCGAGCAGGCCCTCGCTCCCGCCCCGCGAGCTGGAGCCGCGCACCGCCCGGAATCCGAAGAGCGCGAGAGTACGCGTGATCAGCTCGCCGTCGAAACTACGGCTGATCAAAATGGTTGCGTGAGTGTGGCGAAAATAGAGCGCGCAGGGCAGCACACACTGGTGCCAGAAGCAATAAATCTCCCCGCCCGCGCCCTCGCCATAGGGCAGCGGGAGGGCCCCATCCTCCGCAATCGTCTCGAAGCGCCAGGTGCTACCCACGGCTCGGAACAGCGCCCACACGATCAGGGGAATCACCGCCAGCACGATTCGTTGGCCGATCGTGAATCTAGGGCTGTCGGTCTCAGGCACGGACCTATTTTAGCGGAGCCAGCTGTGCTCGCGGAGTTAGCTCGCCCTGCTCCTCAGCTATACCGAAGCCAGCGCATCAACTCCGGCAGCGTTGCGCGCTTGCCGTACATTAGAATGCCAACGCGATACAGCCGCGACGAGAACCAAAGGACTGCCCAGATGCTCACCACCAGCAAGCCGATGGAAACGCCGAACTGCCATGCGGGGGGAATCTCCGAGGCCATGCGCAAAAACATGACGATCGGCGCGGTAGGCGGGAACAGCGAAGCCGCCACCGCCCAGAACGAGTTCGAATCGTTCATGATGAGCACGATGAGCGCGAAGCTAAGCCACGTCGGCGCGGCGGCCAGCGGCATGTACATCTGCAGTTCCTGCTCGGTCTCGCAAGTAGCTGCCAGGCCGGCAAAAAGCGAGCTGTAGAGCAGATACCCGAGCACGAAGTACACCGGGAAGAGAATGCCTTCGATCCATGAAAAGTGAACGGAGAACTGGCCCGTCATCATGGCGGCGGCAAA
>JAJZNH010000937.1 GCA_021811745.1 Acidobacteriota bacterium | reverse complement strand
CGAGGACAATCCGGATGTGCTGGTGCACGAGCTGTTCACGCAGAGCTTTTGGAAGGGCCATCCGCTGGGCAAGCCCATCCTGGGCACCACGGAGACCGTCGGCCGGCTTGCGCAGGAGCAGCTTTTTGCCTATCACGGCGACCGCTTCCACGCCGGAAACATGGTATTCTCCGCGGCCGGCAACCTCGACCACGACCACTTTGTGGAGGCTGTCACAGCCAAGTTTTCCGCGCTGGCCGGGGGCGAGACGCTGCACGAGCTTTCAGCGCCAGCACCCAGTGCCCGCATCCTGCTCCGCAATAAGAAGTCTCTCGAACAGGTCCAGATCTGCTTGGGCGTGCCCGCGCCGCCGATTACCGACAACAACCGCTACGCCGCGCTCATTCTCAACACAGTTCTGGGCGGCGGCATGAGTTCCCGCCTCTTCCAGACGATCCGTGAAGAACAGGGCCTGGCATATTCCATCTATTCCGATCTGAGCCCATATCGGGATACAGGAACGCTGTGCGTCTACGCAGGCACATCCGCGGCCAAGGCGCTCAAGGTGGTGGATCTGATTCTTGCTGAATTCGCCAAGCTCAAGGAAACATCCGTCAGCGAGGAGGAGTTGACCCGCGCCAAAGACCAGGTGAAGGGGAATATTCTGCTGGGTCTGGAAAGCTCCAATGCGCGCATGGCCAACCTGGCCCGCCAGGAGATGTACTTCCATCAGTTCTTCAGCGTCGAAGAGGTCGTGGCGCGCATCGACCAGGTGAGCGCCGGGCAACTGCAAGCCATGGCCCAAAGCCTTTTTGACCCCGCGCACATTGCCGTCACTCTTCTGGGCCGCCTGGACGGCATCAAGCTGAACCGCTCGATGCTGAGCTGCTGAGGCTCTACCTGGTTTTTCCAGAAGCGGTGAGCCACTCCATCAGGAAGCCGGAACCAGAAAGTCCGCGAAGACAAAGCCGTCTCGGGCTACGACTTCACCATTGGCAAGCGGCAGAGGCGCCGAGAACATGGGGCCGGCGTAGACGCAAGTGTGAAATTCTCCGCGCTCGCCGCAGGGATCGGTGGCGGCAGGGAAGCCGCGCAGCAGATCGCTTTCGAACTCGCGCCCGGCAAAGGCGGCGGGCAAATGTTTTGTATCCACACAGGAGATGCGCGCGCGCAGCCCGGCGGCGATCATCTCCCGGGCCAGCGCATCGGTGGGAATCTGCCATAGAGGAAATAACGGCTCTAGTCCGGTGGGGGCAAGCTGCCGCTCACGATAGGCGCGCACATCTTCGAGGAAGAGATCGCCAAAGGCCACCGCATTGATGCCTTCGTCGATGGCGCGCTGGCAGACCTCGGCCATCTTTTGTTCATACACATCATTGGGGCAGGGCCAGGGCAGGGGCACTGTCCGCAGCGGCAGTTGCGCGGCGGCCGCTTGCGCCTCCAGCACGGTGCGCCGCACTCCGTGCATGGCCACGCGATCGAACTCGGCATTGACGGTGGTCAGCAGGCCAACGATTTCGATGGCCGGATCGCGGCGCAATGCGTGCAGCGCCCATGCGCTGTCTTTGCCGCTGCTCCAGGAAAGCAATACCCGCTTCATACGACGATCATAGCCGCTGGAAATTGCGCGCCGTCGCGTGAAGCCGCGTCCCTACAGGCAATGTGCTTTGCTAAAGAGCCGTCGGGGCAAGTGTAAGAGCTGCTAAGAGCTAAGACTCAATATCTAAAGGTTGTGATGGCTGCAAGCTAGAAGAGCTGCCTTACGAGCGTTTCGTTTCACACCCGCGTCTAATCGGTGTAGCATTCTTTGAGAGTGGGCCTGAGCGTTCTGGTCCGTTCCGAGAGGCGCTGGAAATCCATGAAACGCATCTTTTTGCTCTCTGCCTTCCGCCGCGACGCCGCTGCTCTATTTCCGGCAGTTCCCGGCATCACGGCACGCCGGCCCTTCGAGGCATCGTCTTCAGAGCCGAACGGTTTCACGCTGATGGAACTGTTGATCGTCATTGCCATCATCCTGATCCTGATGCTCATGGCTATCCCGACCTTCGGCACGCTGAAGAAGAGAGCCAATGAGACATCGGCCATCAATTCGGTGCAGGCCATCACCAAGGCAGAGATTGAGTATGAATCCACCTATCCGGCCAACGGTTATGCCTGCTCACTGACGGCACTGGGAGGCGATCCCAGCGCCGGCCCTCCCTCACCTACGGCTGCGCAGATTCTGAATGGCGATCTGATCTCGGGATTCAAGTCCGGCTACAACTTTAAGATCGGCAACTGTACCAAGGTTTCTGCCAACGGCACTGACCGCATAACCGGCTATACCGTAACCGCCGTTCCTGAAACCGTAGGCAAGACCGGTGACCGAGGCTTCTGTAGCGACCAGTTCGGAACCATCAAGTACGATCCCACTGGCGGCACCAACTGCACCCAAAATCTGCAATGAGCGCCTATACGCCCTTGCGCCGCGGCGGTCACTTTCTGGCGGCCGCATTGATCTCCGCCACCCTTTTTGCTCAGACGCCCGCGCCCTCTGCAAAGCAGCTGGCCGCGCGTGTCGATCACCATTACAACCATCTGCGCTCCCTGCAAACCGAATTTACCGAGACTTATCAGGGGATGGGCATGGAGCGAACTGATAGCGGTACTCTGCTTCTGGAAAAACCCGGCCGCATGAAGTGGGAATACGACTCGCCGCAGGGGAAGATTTTTCTCCTCGACGGCAAATACGCGTGGTTCTACTCCCCCGGCAATCCGCAGGTCCAGCGGATTGCCGCAAAGGACCTCAACGATTTGCGCTCTCCGTTGCGCTATCTGCTTGGGCACACCGAGCTTGAAAAGGAGTTCGCCAACCTGACTGCGACACCGGCCCCAGATGACTGCTTCACCTTGGCCGGTCAGCCCAAGGACGCACAGAATCGCATTGCGCGGGTTGCATTGACGGTCACAGCCCAGGGGCTCATTACCGCAATTGCCATTCAGGAAGCCGATGGTGCGCTCACCCGCTTCATCTTTACCCGCGAGCGGCCTAACGTTCCCATTCCGCCTGGGACATTCCACTTTACGCCTCCGCCCGGTGTGCCTGTCGTCAAAGGACTACCGCCAGTATGAATGCTGCCGCGTCTGCGGCAATAGCGCACGGAAGCCATAAGCATTGAAGGCAGGCCTCAAGGGTCTGTCTTCAATGCTTATGGCTAGCTCAAGGGTGGCGTGTCAGAAGAATCGTCAGGTATTCGTTGCTGATTGGTTTGCGCTGGGTCTGCTCTTCGCGCTCTGTGAAGGAAAGACGCGTGGATTTTGCGCTCTTGCCCAGGCGCGCTGCCCGAGGGCCATGGTTTTTGCCCATGGCCAGAGAGATTCGTAGACCGGCCTTCACCATCGCCGGGCCATGGCCCGCTAACACGATTGGGGTGGCGGCGACGGGAGCCAGCTTTTCCGAGTTCTAGGAACGAGGAGTGACGCATACCGGAGTTCGCGGCGCACGAACTCTGTGGGTTGGGGTGGATACCGGGTGTCTGCTAGCGACGAGCGACAAGGAAGTCGAGGAAATTGGCTATCCACCTCAATCGTGTTAACAGACCCTAGGTGAGGCACTAACGATTTGGCAGAGTATGGCGCCCTTACGCGTCTAGCTTGTCTGCTAGATTTACTTCTTACCTGGTTGCGCGGGGGCGCTGATGGGAGCCGGCTTGCCGCCTTCCAATACCGAGTGCGAACCGGTTGAGCGCTGATACATCACGACCAGGGTGGCTGACGTACACATGAAGATAATCGCAGACCATGTGGTGAGCCGCGTAAGTACGGTAGCAGCGGCGCGAGGACCAAAGGCTGTCTGTGAACCCTGGCCGCCGAACGCACCCGCCAGATCCGCCGAGCGCCCCTGCTGGATCAGCACTACGCCGACCAAAAAGAAGCTCACAATCACGTGGACGACAATGACGAAGTAGAAGAGAATGTGCATCTTTAATAAGCCGCTTTCCAGGCCCGTCCGCTGGCCCGCGCCTGAATCGATGGTGCGGAAGGCGGGACTTGAACCCGCATGCCTGTTCGGCGCCACCCCCTCAAGATGGTGTGTCTGCCAATTTCACCACTTCCGCACTCGGTGAACCCACCCAGTATAACAAAGCCGCCAATGCCGGGAAACTGCGCCCGGCGCGCCTTGGGGAAGGAATCAACAACCCACTCAAACGAGAGATTTTCTGTGAGTTACAGGACGGGAAAATGCTTCGCAAGTGTCGCGACACAAACAGAAGGTTGCGTTGACTTTATACCTCAGTTTCGTTATTCTGGAAACCTTGCGCGGTGTTGCAGGGTTGGTGTGCTTTGGCATCCGACCTGGCCGTTGAAGACCTCCGGCAGGAGACGCCGGGACCGGCCTCCGGCTGCTGGATGTTTGTGCTCGTCCGGCGAGTTGAGCCAGGGGTCCTTGTTTATGCAATTCCTGCGCTCCTCACCCGAACAGGCGTGTTTGGCAGTGGGAAGGTATCTGGCCCTGGCGGGTTTTGCGCGGGTCAACGTGGATTGCGCCACGAAGGGTGGCGATGGGTTTGCTGGCACGGCGGTTTCGGGCTGCATCCCTGCAGATTTTTGTGGTTTAGAGGGAAGAAGAGATGTCGACCTTTGTTCCAAGCGGCAAGGAGATTGTCCGCAAGTGGTATGTGATGGACGCTGAGGGTGAAACCCTCGGCCGGCTGGCCACCAAAGCGGCGAGCGTATTGAGCGGCAAGCTCAATCCTCAGTACGTGCCGTACATCGATACGGGCGACCACGTGATTGTGATCAACGCCGAGAAGGTGCGCTTGACCGGTCTGAAGGACCAGAAGAAGGTCTATCGCCGCTATACCGGCTATCTCGGCGGCCTGCGCGAAGAGTCCTTCACGCGCCTCATGAGCCGGCGTCCAGAAAAGATTTTAGAGGAAGCGATCAGGGGCATGTTGCCGAAGACCAAATTAGGCCGCAGGATGGCCACCAAGCTCAAGGTCTATCGCGGCGATAAGCATCCCCACCAGGCGCAGCAGCCGGTGGCGTTGTAAGAGCAGCTATTGGCTCTCAGCTAGTTTCAAGCGAGGGCGGATGGCCGTGAGGTAACAGAACGATTTGATTTGGGCACGATGAAGCTGAGAGCTGACGGCTGAAAGCTGAAATCTAGGAGAAGGAATGGCGGATCTGGTTCAGTACTACGGAACGGGGCGGCGCAAGTCGGCCATCGCCCGCGTGTTTCTGCGCCCCGGCGGCGGCGAATGGAAGATTAACGGCGAGGCGTTTGAGGTCTACTTTGTCACCGAGCAGCAGCGCGCGTCCGCGAAGCGCACGCTGGCTGTTGCGGATCTGGCATCGAGCTTCGATGTGGTCACCACGGTGCGCGGCGGCGGGGTGGCCGCGCAGGCTGATGCCGTCAAGATGGGCGTTGCCCGCGCTCTGATCGAGTTCAATCCGGAGCTGCGCAAGACACTCAAGGCCGAAGGGCTGCTGACGCGCGACGCCCGCGTAAAGGAACGCAAGAAGTACGGCCAGAAGGGCGCCCGCAAGCGGTTCCAGTTCTCGAAGCGCTAACGCGCTTCGCACGCTGCAAGCTTTCGGCTTTCAGTGGTCAGCTTTTTCATGCAAGTGCAGGATCCTCGGGACTCCGGAAGAACTGAGTCGGGACGAGCACAAGCTGAAGGCTGAGAGCTGAAAGCCGGTTTTCCAATCTCCCCGCGAGGGGCATCAATCCGGGCCGCACCAAGCTCAGTCCGGATGCAATTCAACAAGGAGGAGTCTTGGCCACCATTACCATGAAGGAGCTGCTCGAAGCGGGTGTTCACTTTGGGCATCAGACAAAGCGCTGGAACCCCAAGATGAAGGAATACATCTTCGGCGAGCGCAACGGAATCTACATCATCGATCTGCAGAAGA
>JAJZNH010000233.1 GCA_021811745.1 Acidobacteriota bacterium | reverse complement strand
GCAGTTTCGCGCGTGGTTTCCCGACGAGCAATCGTGCGTTGCCTATCTGGAGCGGCTGCGTTGGCCGGCGGGTTTTCGCTGTCCAGGATGCGCCGGCGAGAAGGGTTGGCGTCACTGCTCAGAAATGAGCATGGTCGTAGATCGCCGGAGCGATATTCAGCGCAACGGCTGCATAAACGATCAGCCGGTTGTCTTCTTGAAGCCGGACAATCCAGTTTTGGATGTAAGCGGTGGTGTTGCGGTTGGTGTGCTCGTTGGCGATCCCAACGATGGCACAAAGAAAGGCTGCGCCCATCTCGGCTACCAGTTCCTCTTTGCGGTAAAGCTCATCTCCGAAACGGTCGCCAAAGGTGCGATTCAGGCGGCTTTCGTGTCCTGTACTGTGAATCAGCTCATGGAATAAGGTGCTGTAATAGTGCGGTGCATCGACGAAGCGGGAACGTGCCGGCATGCAGACGGAATCAGTGGAAGGCCGATAATATGCCAGGTGCTCGGTCGGGCTGTTGAGATAAAGCGCGGGGCGGTTATCCCATCCGGCAACGATGCTTTCGCAAACATCGTCTTCGTCGATCTCTGGCGCGATAGCAGGCTGCGAGATTTCGGAAAGCATGAGACCATCGCACTGCTCCACATTGAAAACGGTGTAGTGGCAGAGAACAAAAGGAACGCGCTCGTCTTCGCCCGTTGTTTCGTCGTCTTTCTTCGCGTGTTCGGGAAGCTGCTTGTAAAAGATGATCTGCGTTCCATGCTCACCTTTGCGGACGTTGCCTTTCAATGCCTGCGCCTGTCTGAACGTAAGCCAAAATGGGGAACTGTACTCACTCGACCAAAGCAAGAGAACCTTGATGCCACGATAGGGCTTGCCCGTGTAGAAGTTGCGCGGGAATGGGCCGCCTGCGAAGTGCGGCGTCTTCCACGGCTTTTCCCACGGAATCACGCCGGCTTTGAGGCTGGAAATGACGCGGTCGGTAACGGTCTGGTAGATGCTCGGCCTGCTGGCTGCATTGCGATGGTTGCGGTATGCCATGACGTTTCGCTCTCCTGTGCTGCCCGCGTGGGGCGAAATTCTGAAGGAGGGCTTTTCGCCTTTGGCTCTCAACCAAATTTCTTTCGTTGAGTGCCCCCGCTTCATGTCTATGCGGCGGGCAGAGGCGAGGCGGGTTCGGTCAATGCCGCACGTTCTCCTGCGCGTTCATCGAAGCGCAGCGGAGAGCATTGACGGGTTCCGAGCGGTTCTGCCATAAAGCCGCATGAAGCGGGGGCATTGGATGAAAGAAGAAATTTCGGTCTACTTCCGCATGGCTTTCAGGGCACGGGGCGGCGGGAGAGTGGGTGATTCGAAAAGAGAAGCATTACCTACTTTCGTAGGCACGCGATTGGCGGCGTTTAGCCCGATTCCGGGCCGGAGTGGGGCCGGTTCCGGCAGGTGTGCCACGCTTTGCACATCCACGGCGCCTTACTCGTCTGCGAATCTCATGCGACAATGAAACTATCGGTGATGACTCACACCTCCACCACAGCTGCCCCTGCGCCGGCCACCGTCACCCCGGAGGTTCTGGCGCGACATGGCATCACGGCTGAGGAATATGATCGTATTCTCGCCACGCTGGGCCGCGTGCCTTCGCTCACCGAGTTAGGCATCTATAGCGTGATGTGGAGCGAGCATTGCTCCTATAAATCCAGCCGCGTCCATCTGAAGCGCCTGCCCACCAAAAGCGACCGTGTTGTGCAGGGACCGGGCGAGAATGCAGGCATCATCGACGTAGGCGACGGCTGGGCCTGCGCCTTCAAGATTGAGAGCCACAACCACCCCAGCTACATCGAGCCTCTCCAAGGCGCGGCCACCGGCGTGGGCGGGATTCTGCGCGACATCTTCACCATGGGCGCGCGCCCGCTGGCAGTGATGGATTCACTGCGCTTTGGGCCGATCTCGGAGGAATCTGGAATGTCGGACCCCGAGCGGCGGCAGCTCGTTCACAGAAATCACGCCATCGTAGAGGGTGTCGTCAGCGGCATAGCGGGCTATGGCAACTGCTTCGGCGTGCCCAACCTAGGCGGCGAAACCAAGTTTGAATCCTGCTATAGCGGCAATCCGCTGGTGAACGCCTTCGCCCTCGGACTGGTGCGCAAGGACGAGATTTTCTATGCCAAAGCCAGCGGCGCCGGTAACCCCGTGATTTATGTAGGCGCGAAGACTGGCCGCGACGGCATCCACGGCGCCACCATGGCAAGTGAAGAGTTCAAGGAAGGCTCCGAGCAGAAGCGGCCCAACGTGCAGGTCGGCGACCCGTTCATGGAAAAGTTGCTCCTTGAGGCCTGTCTGGAGGCGATGCAGACAGGCGCCATAGTGGGCATTCAGGACATGGGCGCGGCGGGGCTTACCTGCTCGACCTGCGAGATGGGTGCGCGGGGCTGCGTGGGCCTCAATGTGGAACTCGACCACGTGCCGCAGCGCGAAACTGGCATGAGCGCCTACGAGATGATGCTCTCCGAAAGCCAGGAACGTATGTTGCTGGTAGCCGAGAAGGGACGCGAAGACGAGGTTCTACGCGTCTTCACCAAGTGGGGCCTCGACGCCGTGATCGTTGGCACGGTCGAGCCATCGCCGCGGCTGCGCATCCGCCATCACGGCGAACTAGTCGCCGACATACCCAATCAATCACTCACCGACGACGCACCGCTTTACCATCGCCCGATCGGCGCATGGAAGGCCCCAATACCGCTCGATCCCTTAGCCGAGATGCTGGCAGAACTGGCCAAGGATCGCAACTACACCGCCGACCTCAAGAAGCTACTCGCCAGCGCCAACGTCTGCTCCAAACGCTGGATTCACGAACAGTACGATTCCATGGTGCAGACCAATACCGTGATCGGTCCCGGCGGAGAGGCCGGAGTAATGCGCATCAAAGGGACGGGAACGCCCGGCCACGAGCGCGGATTGGCCATGGCCCTCGACGGCAACAGCCGTTGGTGCTATCTCGATCCCAAGCTGGGTGCCATGCACGCGGTGGCCGAGTGCGCGCGCAAAGTGGCGTGCAGCGGCGCAACCCCCGTGGCCGCCACCAACTGCCTCAACTTCGGCAATCCTGAAAAGCCCGAGATCATGGCGCAGCTTTCGGCGGCCATCGACGGCATCGCGGAGGCCTGCACGGCTCTGGGGACACCCATCACCGGCGGCAATGTTTCTTTATATAACGAGACAAAGGGCGAAGGCATCTACCCCACGCCGGTCCTGGGGATCGTAGGCATTCTTGAAGACGTCAGCAGGGCCGTGCCCGCGCACTTCCAGCGGGAGAAGGACGCCATCGTCATGCTTTGGCCGATTCCGCGCGGCGAGGAGCCCGACCCCAAGCTCGAGGTTCCTCTCAATCCGCCGCCTATCAGCCAGTATCCGATGCCGCTTTATCAGCCCGACGCCTACCAGGCCGTGCGGCCGGATGCAACAACAGACGCAGCTGACGCAGCGCTCGCGGCATTCGGCTCCTCGGAATTCGCCAAGGCGGTGCTCGGCGGATTCTGGGGCCGTCCGCCCGCGCTCGATCTGGAAGCCGAGGCCAGCTTGCACGATCTGTTGGCGGCGCTCGCATGGCGCAAGCTGATTCACTCCGCGCGCGATCTCTCCGACGGTGGATTGGCAGTGGCTTTGGCTCAAGCAGCTTTTCCGAAAGGCATTGGTGCCGAGGTCGAGCAGGACCCATCGCTGCTAGCGCACCCGCTCTTTGGCCTCTTCGCCGAGCCCGCTTCCACTGTCCTTATTACTTGCGACCCCAGCCAAGTCTCCGAGATCGACGCCATGGCCGGCGAGCACAACTTTCTCTGTGCCCGCCTCGGAACCACCGGCCGCAAACGGCTGGAGATATTGGTGGAAGGCGACCCATTCATCTCTGCAGCGATAGACGAGCTTCAAGGGCCTTGGGCCTCGGCCCTGGAAGCGAATTTGCATCATGAGGTTTCGGCATGACCGCAACAAATCTTTCAAGAATTTACGTCGCAGCCGCAGCTTGCCGTGTGCGAAGCGCGGAGGCTTCCGCATGAGGCAGATGCTGTTTCAGGGTGTGGGAGGTGTCTGCGATGCATCCGAGGCGCTGCGGGCAGGGCGGAACGGCAGACGGTTCGACTCGGCCGCCGCGGCGGCCTCGCTCAGGATGAGAGACGGGTTGGGCGAGGTCGAAGGTGCCGATCCGAAGCTCCACGAGGAGTGCGGTGTAGTGGCCATTCACGGCCATCCCGACGCCGCCCGCCAGGCCTATCTCAGCCTCTATGCGCTGCAGCATCGCGGCCAGGAATCAGCCGGCATCGCTACCGCCGATGGGCAGCATCTCGCCAACATCAAGGGCATGGGCCTGGTGAGCGAAATCTTCGCCGACGACGTGCTGGCCAAGCTCCCGGGCACGATGGCGATCGGCCACACTCGTTACTCGACAACTGGGGACTCAGCGATCCTCAATGCGCAGCCCATCCGCGTGGACTCCACCAAGGGCCTGATCGCTATTGCACACAACGGCAACCTGGTCAACCTGAGCGAGGTGCGCTCGCGGCTGGAGCGCGAGGGCGCATACTTTCAAACCACCTCTGACTCAGAGGTGATTGTGCAGCTCATCGCCCATTCCCAAGCCGGCACGCTAGTAGACGCTATCGCCGATTCCCTGAGCCAGATCGACGGCGCGTTCTCCATTGTAATGATGACACGCGACCGCATCTTCGCCGCTCGCGATCCGCGCGGCTTCCGGCCGCTTTCGATGGGCCGGTTGAGAAATCCGAACGGCCCTGACACCGTCGTGCTAGCGTCAGAGACCTGCGCCTTCGACCTGCTCCGCGCGGAGTTTGTGCGCGATGTTCTCCCCGGTGAGCTGGTCATGGTCACTGAGGATGGCGTCACCAGCCACCACTACGCAACCAGCGCCGCGCAAGCAAGTTGCATCTTCGAGCACGTTTACTTTGCACGTCCCGACTCGCGAGTCTTCGGGCGCTGGGTACAAGAGAGCCGCGACCAGATGGGCCGTCGGCTAGCGGTTGAATCCGGTGTGCCGGCCGACGTTGTGGTTCCCGTGCCCGACTCTGGCGTAACCGCGGCGCTCGGCTATGCGGAAGAAGCTGGCCTGCCCTTCCGCTTCGGCCTCATCCGCAATCACTACGTGGGCCGCACCTTCATCGAGCCCGAGCAGCGAGTGCGTGACTTCGGGGTCCGACTCAAGCTCAATCCTGTCCACAATCTGCTCGCGGGAAAGCGCGTGATCCTTATCGACGACTCGATAATCCGGGGGACCACGTGCCGGAAGATTGTGCGCATGGTGCGCGGCGCGGGGGCCACCGAAGTGCACCTCCGTATCAGTTGCCCGCCCACCATCGCGCCCTGCTTCTACGGCGTGGATACGCCTTCGAGGCGCGAGCTGATCGCCGCCAACAACACCATTGAAGAGATCTGCCGCTTCATCGAGGCCGACTCGCTTGCCTATCTTTCACTGGAAGGGCTGATGGCGTCGGTCCGGGACGAAAGTAGGACCGGCTACTGCACGGCATGCTACACGGGCAATTACCCCACCCAGTGGGTGGACGTAAAGGAAATTCTGCCTGTGGCAGCGGGAGTGTGAGACGGCGGGCCTGCCGCAAAGAGGGAGATGATGTGTGATGCCTGGCCGAAGATGTGGATGCTGTAGCAGGCAGTGTCACAGTTTTACAGCTTCACAGAAACACTGACACGCGCGTCGATGCGTTTGCAACCATCTTCTTTTCTTTTGGTTAGGAGGATGGCTACAGTTTTTACAGTCGAAGACGCAGTTTTTGAAGAGGCCATGGACTTGCTTGCAAGTTGCTGCTTCAGAGCGGCTTGCGAGCCACAATGAGTCTAAGTCTGCAGGCGCGCTGACTCTGCGAACTATGGGTTTTGCAGG